>NZ_JARGEE010000498.1:0-5926 GCF_033794485.1 Streptomyces sp. MB09-02B | reverse complement strand
CGCCCCCTCACGAAACTCCGCCGTGAACTTCCGACGCTTCTCCGCCATGACACTCAACTTCCCCTGCTGTCACGGCTCCACGCTACGAGGGGAACCTCAAGTCCACGCATAGTCCACAGATGGCTGAGCGCTGCTTCGGGGGTTCGATCCGCCTGCTGTCCCTGCGCTACTTAGCAGGTTCCGGTCGGCACGATTGGCTCCACGACCAACCTTTGCGATGCGCGGTCATCCACAGCCGCTGATGTCAGTACTGGATGTCAGCTGTTGACCTCAACTGCGCTTCGGGTTTTACGTTTCTGGCATGACGATCAAGGAGTACTCACAGGATCAGCTTGCCGCCCAGCCCATCGGCTACTGGAGCGGGGTCGCAAACGAGATCATCGTTGGCAGCATACGTGCCGCCCTCGCCGAGGAAGGGCTCACGCAACCGCACTGGTGGATCCTCAACCACGTTGCCGGCGCCCCCGGGCAGTGGACCCGTTCCTCCCTGACCGTAAAGCTCTCCCCCTTCGACCGCCAAGACACCGCATTCGAGGCGGTCTACGCCGACCTTGCCTCCCGCGGCTGGATCGCGGAGCTCAACGGCGGCCTCACCCTCACCGAGGCTGGCGAAGAGGGACGACAGCGTGCGAGGGGTCGCAGCCTCAAGGTCCACGAGCAGATGCACGACGGCGTGGAGACGGTCGACTATGTGACCACTTTGAACGTACTCCGCCGGATGATCGCCAATCTTGGAGGCAACAGTGACCTTCCGTAGCTGCCCACCGGCCGGGGCGGTCCGCAGCTACAGACGGGCATGCCCAGTCTGACGGAAGCCGAAGGTCGGCGGAGCGATGGGTGGGGCGAGAGATGTCTTCTTGCCCTGGGTCTTGTCGGGGATCTTGGTGACCTGCGTTTTCCCAGCTCAGAGGTGGCGGGCGCGTGGGTCTGGTGGTCGTCATTGGCCACTGTCGAGCAGCCTCGTACGGCCCAGGTACGGCCCAGAAGCTGAGCCGTACCACTGCCGGTCACCGCAGTTGCCGCAGTTCGTAGCAACTGGCCTCCGGGAGGTTGCACAGAAGTCATTCGCGAGCCCCGATGATCAGCGCTACCGTGCACGGGTGATGACAGCCGACGACGTACTGTCCATCCTGGCTGTGCTGCGGCAACAGGACGTTGACATCTGGATTGGCGGCGGATGGGGCATTGATGCCCTGGTAGGAGAGCAAACCCGTCAGCACCGTGACCTGGACCTGATGCACCGCGAGAACCAGGAGCCGGCCGTCGTGGCGGCTCTTGCGGGTGCCGGGTTCGTTCAGACCCTCGACTGGCGTCCCGTGCGCTTCGTCGTCGCAGACCCGAACGGGCGAGAGATCGATTTGCACCCGCTGGTCCTCGGGGCTGATGGGTCCGCGGTGCAAGCCTCACCCGACCCTGAGCAGTCGTTCGTCTATCCGTCATCATGCTTCGTTACCGGTATGATCCAGGGCGTCACTGTCCCGTGCTTGTCACCCGAGCAGCAGGTCTACTTTCACCGAGGGTACGAACCGGCCGACCACGACCGCCATGACATGGCCCAGCTCCGGAAGGCATTCGGCATCGCCACTCACTTCTGACCGGCTCTTCCGTCCGAGGCAGAACTGAAGTTTGCGACACCCGCTTTAGGAGTTCGATTCGTGCCTGCTCTGGCTGCGGTCGGCAACTGGCGCGACGGCCGGACAGAGACGCTGGTGTACGCCTCCGTCCGACGTCGTTGATGTCAGCCGTGGATGTCAGAAGCCTTCTGATCCGTAGCTCTATGTGGATCGGTCAGCGACGGCCATGACCGCCATGCGGGACCCTTGAGGGACGCTAGCGGACAAGGTCGGTTGCTGAGGTTGGGGTACTTCACTGCTGTACAGCCCGATCACAAGGGGCCTTCAGCATGCGGTTGCTGAGGTCAGCTCTGCTACTTCAGGGCAGCGAGGCCCCTCTGCAAATCGTCGAGGTTCATCACCGGCTCAAATGTGACCTCCGCGCCCATCTCCTGGAAGAACGGATCGGCGATGGAGGGCAACTGCGAGCTGTCCTGCATGTCGAACACGAGAATCATGGAGCGCCCGCCCTCAGGGGTGAAGTAGGCGGCCTCCGGCTTCAGCCGCTCCATCGCTGACTTCAGCGAGTTGGGCATCGCTCCGCCCTTCGTCACCTGGTTAGACATCTGGGTGTCCATGCGGGCCTTCATCATCATCCGCATCGCACGCTCTCCTCGCGCACCGCGACCTGCGCGGTTCCGTCCCGCGCTCGCTGGGATCCGGTGCATCCAGCTCAGCTTCACCTCAGTTGATCACCATCCGCAACATTTCCTACGCCCTACGTGACGTCGAAGGAGAGATGGCGTCGCTGTGCGCAGACATCCACGAGGTCGGTGGGGTCTCAATGGGCGAGTCAAGAGCTGTCTTCTTGCCCTGGGTCTTGCCGGGGATCTTGGTGAGCTGGGTTTTTGCTGGTCAGGGGCGGTGGGGCTGTGCGCCCCGTGGTCGTCGTTGGTCGTCCTTGGCCACTGTTGAGCAGCGTCGGACGGCCCAGGGACGGCCCAGACAACGGCCCGTTCGGCGGCCTACCAGCTGATGGGCAACTATCGTGCTCGCTGGCGTGCTTGGGCTCGTATCTCCTTCAGTCGGCTGTGGAACGCGTTGTGGCGGTTCTGGTCGAGGTTCAGCGGGAGGTCGAGCTGGCAAATGAGCTGTGACTCCAGGTCCCATGGCTCGCTCTGCTCAATCCAGCACACCCGCGCGTTGTCCGCCATCCGTTGGCTCAGGGTCGTTTCGCCGGCCTTGCCGAAGGTCATCCGCTTGCCGCTGCCCACGAGGCGCAGCTCAAGCCCGAGCAGGCATCCGAGGGTGAGCCGCAGTGTCGAGCCGGCCGCGTTGCCCCGGTAGTGGTAGCGCACCCGCTTGCGAAGGTTCTGCGTGCTGGTCCGGTTCGCCATGAACCGCGGGGCTATACCGACGTACAGCAGGCGACCAGCGTCCAGGTCGGGGTGGGACGACTGCTCGAAGTGCCACCTGTAGACCCCTGCCGCCGCCGGTACAGGACTCGGACGCACCAAGACCTCCTGCGCCGACCACAACTGATCGGGACTGGCGAGAGCGGTAGCTTCCACGGCACCTCCAGGCGCGCGACGGCTGATCGTCGCAGGCTACTGGTCGCCGCTGACAGCGTCCCCAGCCACGCAGCTGCGTGACATCAGCTTGGGAAGCTGCGGGCATCGGGGGTCTGCTGTGAGGGCTGACCTGCTCGAACGGCCGGTTCGTGACTGCTGCGGGCTTGGGTGTTTTCACCGTGATTCCCCGCTGTTCCCCGCTCGATCTGGTGCGCCTGTGGTGCGCCCTGGGCCCTCAGTGCGTAACGCAACAAGTCTCCGCGGCTGACTGGCGGGCCTACAAGTCCACCCGCGTTTCGCCGTCGCCGTGTCTCAGAAGGACGTGCGCCGGCCTGAACGGCAGACTGCGCAGAGTCGACTCCATGACGTTGAAGAGAGCCCAGGCGTCCGGCCCATAGGCGTACACCACGGCCTCGCCTCCTCCGAACTCGTTGCCGTCCACCTCCCCGGCACCAGCGTCCTCGACCGCTGTCGCCATCGCCTGCCGAGCTTCGCGAACCAGCTCGCGTTGGTCGGCCTCTCCGAAGCCGTCGCGGGCAAGGCGGAAGTGAGCGATGACGGCATGCTCCTCATCCGCGCAGTCAGGGGCCGTGGGTGTCTCCATGCCGGACACATTCTCATCAGGAGTCGGTATCGTCACAGGCCCAACGCTTCTGAATCTCAGCATGACCAACACGCTTTCCAACTGTGGTGGTGGAGTGGTGGGCTGAGTGCCGGGGCGTTCACCTGCGTTCATGGGCGTTCGGCCGCTGGAGCGGCCACCGGCCTCGGTCTCGTCTGAACGGCCGCGAACGGTGCTGAATGAGACGGAAACTGAGACGGGCGGTGGGGCCGGGGTCGCTAGCATCGTCGCCGTGGAAGGGGGAGTCATGGCGCTGGTCCGCAGGGGATCACGACGGATCGTTGTCGACGGCACGGCTTACCGCTGGCGGCTGCGGGGCAGGCCGACGTACTTCCAAGGGCTGGCCTGGTCGCCGTGCACATTCGCGGTCGAGCGCGCGGACACCCCGGGGACGACGCTCGTGGTCACCACCGACCAGCCGCATCCGAGCAACTGGATCGGCCGCGAGGCTGAGCCGTACTGCCATCCCGTGCCGCCACGGCTGTTCGGCTCGCCCTGTGTGAGGGCTGGACGCCGACAGTTCCGGGCGTTGCCTTCCACCTCGACCAGTCCGCCGGCTTCACGCCCTCGTCATGAGGGGGATAGTGGTGCACGATGATGCACATCAGTAAGTGCCAGACCCGAAGTCAAGGTTCTCCGGATGGTCGAGCAAATTTCCGACGTTACGGGTAACCGGCGTATCAAGTCCCACCTCCTCGAAGACCATGCCGTCACACCAGACGCGTCCTTCACCCGTGAGAATGAGCCCGAGGTAGATCGTCGCACCTTCGCCGGGAACATCGAGGACAACATCGCGTCGACTCCAACTCTGGGTACCTGAAAGACTTCGACTATCCATGGTGTTGTCGAACTCCAACACATTGTGCAAGGCGTCATCCACGCGAAGCCAGAGTCCAGCCCAGTTGGCGACATCGGTGGTTTTGAGCATCGCGGACAGACGCATTCGCTTGCCACGGTACGAGGTTGCCTTGAACCACTGGGCGAGGGATGCGAACTCTCTGGCCGCAGGGCGCGCTTGGATGAAAGCGCTGGCGCGACCACTATGGAAGACCTGTGTGTCGATGCCGAATTCATAGTCTTCAGGACGTGCTCCGGTCACGTACCAACCTTTTGGCAGTGCGCTAATTCCAGCGGCATCCGACGGCCGCACCTGGAGCTCCGAAAGAATCTTGGTCGTCTCGGCTCTGGTCCGCTCCGACTCGGCCTCCAGCTTACGAACCTCCGCCTTCATTCGCGGCCGTGAGGTGAGGTAGGTGACAATCGCTACGACTACGGCGCCGACGATAGGACCTATGATCGTCAATAGAGGCAAGGTAGCGACTCCCCGAGAAGCGCGACGTTGATCGTCGGGGCTGCGCGTTCCCCGACAGGCGCGACTGCCACCATTACATGTTGAGCAGCCTTCGACGGACCCAAACCTGTGCCTGCGGCTCCGGAGGCTTGGTAGCCCTACACATGGAAGATCAGGCGGGACGAGCCCACGGATAGTCCACGGCTCACTGAGCACCGCTTTAGGAGAGAGGCTGGGCCGTACGACGGGTGACCTGCGGCTTCGCTGGTCGAGCTAGCGGGCGCGGATGCACCCGCTAGCCACCCCTGTTGACCGCTGCTGACCCCTGCTTCTGGCACGGCTGTGGCACGGCGACCTTTTCGTCCCGAAGCAAACTGGTTGGGCGTTCGGCCTTGGGCCGCTGCCCCTCCCACCTGCTCCGATGGTCCGCATATGTCCGTGCTTGTCCGCCGCTGTCTGTCGGCGTTGTCACGCAGTCAGACACTTACCGAAGACCGAGAGGGCTGGCTTCGGGCGGCTCCACCTCAGCATCCCTGGGGTGGTGCGCCGACTCGCTCACGACAGTGCAGCGGCCGCTGTGCTGCCCCTTACCTCGTGCGGCCGTGTACACAGTGACAAAGCCTCCGAGCACTGCCGCCGCAGTGCTAAGCGGTGCTGCCAGGTCAGGCACCGCCCAGACAGTGAGCACAACGCTGAGTGCTAGGAGCCCAGCGAGGGCGGTCCAGGGCGGGCGATCAGGAGCCTGGGAAGCTCTCCCCCCGAGGCGTACATTCATGGAGACACCTTCTTCGTTGAGGTTCCCCCGAGATGCGGAGGGTGCTGACAGAGGGTCAGATGGTTCTCATGAGAGGAACATCGACCATGGCTGCCCCCAGGAAGTACTCGTTGG
>NZ_JARGEE010000497.1:0-5927 GCF_033794485.1 Streptomyces sp. MB09-02B | reverse complement strand
GGGTGGAGCCGTCGACCGCCGCGCTGAAGCCCACCGAGATGCCGTCCACCGAGGCGAAGCGGACGACGTGCTCGATCGGGGTGCCGTCGGAGCCGGTGACGGCGGCGGAGCGGGACGAGACCGTGTACGTGGCGGGGGTGGGGTCGACCGTGCTCGGCGTGACCTCGAACGTGCGGGTGACCTTCTCGTTGGCGCCGACCAGCCAGACGCGGTCCTCGTCGAGGGAGTAGACGACCCGTTCGCCGGCGCCCGAGTCCTCGGGGAGGACCTCGTCGGTGTCCTTCTTCCCCTTGCCGGGAGCCTTGGACTGCTTGGCCTTCGGAGACTCCGATGCGGACGGTTTCCCCAGGTCGTCCGGCGCTTTCGCCGACGCCTGGTAGGTGAGGAAACCGACTGCGGCGATGGCCGCCGCCGTGAGCCCGGCCACGAATCCCGAGCTGCTACTGGCCACCTTCTGCGCCCACCTCTCGTACCCACGTACGCCCTTGAAGTACGTCTGTGCTGTGACGGTAGCAGCAGGGGGAGCGTGCACCGGGTCGGCCGTGGCCCGGGCCGAAGCGCCGTAGGCTGTTTGCGTGCTCTTGCTCGCTCTGGATACCGCCACCCCCGCCGTCACCGTCGCGCTGCACGACGGGACGGACGTCGTCGCCTCGTCGAGTCAGGTGGACGCGCGACGCCACGGGGAACTGCTGCTGCCCGCCGTCGACCGGGTCCTCGCCGAGGCGGGCACCCGTCTCGACGCCGTCACCGGCATCGTCGTGGGCATCGGTCCCGGCCCGTACACCGGGCTGCGCGTCGGCCTCATGACCGCCGACACCTTCGGCCTCGCCCTCGGGGTCCCCGTCCACGGCCTGTGCACCCTCGACGGGCTCGCGTACGCGGCCGGAGCCGAGGGGACCGTCGAGGGACCGTTCGTGGTCGCCACCGACGCCCGGCGCAAGGAGGTGTACTGGGCGCGGTACGAGGACGCGCGGACGAGGGCGACCGAGCCGGCCGTCGACCGGCCCGCCGAGATCGCCGAGTCGGTGGCCGGGCTTCCCGCCGTCGGGGCCGGCGCGCTGCTGTACCCCGACACCTTCACCGACGCCCGCGCACCCGAGCACGTCTCCGCCGCCGCGCTCGCGGCGCTGGCGGCGGAGCGGCTGGCCGAGGGCGAGGAACTGGAGGCGCCCCGGCCGCTGTACCTGCGTCGGCCCGACGCCCAGGTGCCCAAGAACTACAAGGTGGTCACCCCCAAGTGACGACCCCGGTGCTGCGCGAGATGCGCTGGTGGGACATCGAGCCCGTCCTGGAGCTGGAGAAGGACCTCTTCCCCGAGGACGCCTGGTCCCGGGGCATGTTCTGGTCGGACCTCGCCCACGCGCGGGGCCCCAACGCCACCCGGCGCTACGTGGTCGCGGTGACCCCGGACGAGGGCGCGGACGGTGGTGGTGAAGGGCGGATCGTCGGCTACGGGGGGCTCGCCTCCGCCGGGGACACCGCCGACGTCCAGACCATCGCCGTCGCCCGGGAACACTGGGGCACCGGCCTCGGCGCGACGATCCTCACCGAGCTGCTGCGGGCCGCGACCGCCTTCGAGTGCGCCCAGGTGATGCTCGAATGCCGCGTCGACAACGTCCGCGCCCAGAAGCTCTACGAACGCTTCGGCTTCGAGGCGATCGGCTTCCGCCGCGGCTACTACCAGCCGGGGAACGTGGACGCGCTGGTCATGCGCCTCGACGACCCTTCCACATCCGTACAAGGAACCGAGATCAATGGCTAGGGATGGCAAGGTCAATGGCTGACGAACCGCTGGTCCTGGGGATCGAGACCTCCTGCGACGAGACCGGCGTCGGCGTCGTGCGCGGGACGACCCTGCTGGCCGACGCGATCGCGTCGAGCGTCGACGAGCACGCCCGGTTCGGCGGCGTGGTGCCCGAGGTCGCCTCCCGGGCGCACCTGGAGGCGATGGTCCCGACGATCGACCGCGCGCTGAAGGAAGCGGGGGTGAGCGCGAAGGACCTGGACGGGATCGCCGTCACCGCCGGTCCGGGCCTCGCGGGCGCGTTGCTGGTCGGCGTCTCGGCCGCGAAGGCGTACGCGTACGCGCTGGGCAAGCCGCTCTACGGGGTGAACCACCTCGCCTCCCACATCTGCGTCGACCAGCTGGAGCACGGGGCGCTGCCCGAGCCGACGATGGCGCTGCTGGTGTCGGGCGGCCACTCGTCGCTGCTGCTGTCGACGGACATCACGTCGGACGTCCGGCCGATGGGTGCGACCATCGACGACGCGGCGGGGGAGGCCTTCGACAAGATCGCTCGTGTGTTGAACCTCGGGTTCCCGGGCGGGCCGGTCATCGACCGGTACGCGAAGGAGGGGGACCCTGCGGCCATCGCCTTCCCGCGCGGTCTCACCGGGCCCCGCGATCCCGCCTACGACTTCTCCTTCTCCGGGCTGAAGACCGCCGTGGCCCGCTGGATCGAGGCCAAGCGGGCGGCCGGGGAGGACGTTCCGGTGCGGGACGTCGCCGCGTCCTTCCAGGAGGCCGTGGTGGACGTGCTGACCAGGAAGGCCGTGCGGGCCTGCCGGGACGAGGGAGTCGACCACCTGATGATCGGCGGCGGTGTCGCCGCCAACTCCCGCCTCCGGGTACTCGCCCAGGAACGCTGCGAGGCGGCCGGTATCCGACTGCGGGTGCCCCGGCCCAAGCTGTGCACGGACAACGGGGCGATGGTGGCCGCGCTGGGCGCGGAGATGGTCGCGCGGGGGCGCTCCGCTTCGGACTGGGATCTGTCGGCGGACTCTTCGTTGCCGGTGACGGATCCGCATGTGCCGGGGAGTGCGGTCGGGCATGCGTACGACCACGGGCATGCACACGATCACGTTCACGAGGTCAGCAAGGAGAACCTGTACTCGTGACGGTCGCGTTGATGTGGGAGGCGCGGGCGGTGGCCGGGCGGGGGGACGAGCTCCTCGCCTGGGCGCGGGCCCAGGAGCTTCCCCTGCGGCCGCTGCGGCGCGAGACGTTCCGGGCGCCGCAGGACCGGGTGCTCGTCATCACGTGGTGGGACGCGGAGTACGACGCGGAGCTGCCCGAACTGCCGGAGCCTGGCGAGGAGTTGGTCAGTCGGGCGGTGCACCGGTGGCGGTTCGAGTCGCTGGGGGCGTGAGGTCGCGTCGGTGACGGCGTTCGCCGAGGCGGTCGAAGGCGTAGAAGAGGACGGGTAGGCAGGCCAGCGGGACGCCCAGGATCAGGGCGTACAGGTGCGTCGGCCGGTCGGTGAAGAGCAGCCAGGCTTCGACGACGAACATGGCGGCCATGACCACCGCGCTCGCGATGGCCGCCCGCTGCCACGCCTTGCGGCGCCGGGCCCCGCGTGCGATGCGTTGTTCCACGTCAGGCCGTGTGTCCATGGAGGTCAGCCCGAGGCTCACGGCCGTGGCGCCCAGGTCGGCGATCTCCGCGATCGGGTCGGTCAGTTGGTACTCGTCGACGTGCAGGAGGCGGACCAGGGTTCCGTCGGTCCCGTAGAGGTAGCCCGACCAGCGAGGGCTGCCCCACCTGTTGTCCTCGACCCGGATGCCGTAGATCTCGGACCAGGCCCAGCCGCGGGTGCGGAGCGCTCCGCGTACGGTGACGCCGTCTTCCGTGACGGACGTACGGGCCCTGAACTGCTCCAGCGCCACGCGGGTGGCGATGAGCAGCCAGGCCCGCCACGGCCATCGCACTCCCGCTCGTCGGGCCCAGCGTCATCATCGGGTCGTTATAGCCCCTCGCCGTGAACGCCGGGTAAGAGGGGGCGCGGTGTGTACTGAGGAGGGAGTACGCGGCTGTTCGATGGACAGTACGGTGAGCGGGTCGTCACTCTGGGTTGATGGGGCACAGTGTGGAGTGGGCTGCGCAGGGGCCGGGTGGTGAGCCCGAGTCGTCGGACAGCATGCGGGCGTTCGGGGCGGTCGTCCAGGCGCTGCGGGAGCATGCGGGGTTGAGCCGGGAGGAGTTCGGGGCGCGGGTGCATTTGTCCAAGCACTCGGTGGCTTCGATCGAGTTGGGGCGACGGCTGGCGGATCAGAGGTTCGTGGAACTGGCGGAGGAGGCCACGGGCAACACGGGGGCGGTGCGGGGGGCGTTTCGGCATATGGCTCGGCAGCCGGGGGTTGCGGCGTGGTTCCGGATGTGGGCCCGCTTGGAGCGCGAGGCGGCCGTGCTGGATACGTACGAGTGCAGGCTCGTGCCGGGCTTGTTGCAGCCGGAGTCGTACGTCCGGGCGGTTTTCGAGAACGCGGTCCCGCCGGTTACCGACGGTGAGTTGGACATGCAGGTGGCCGTCAGGATGGAGCGACAGCAACTGTTGCGGGAGCGCCCCAACACCTCGTTCAGCTTCATTATCGAAGAGAGCGTGCTCCTGCGGGAGTTGGGAGGCCAGGAGGTGACGCGCTGCCTGTTGGACTACTTGTTGGAGTGCGCGGGGTTGCGCAACACGAGCCTTCAGATCATGCCGCTGAAGCGCACGCAGCACGCCAGCCTGTCGGGTCCCCTCCAGCTCGCGGAGACACCGGACGGGCGGCGGCTCGCCTACGCCGAAGGGCACATGAACGGTCGGCTCATCGCTGACGCGAAGGAGGTGGCTCTCCTGAACCAGCGCTATGCGAAACTGGGTCGCAGGCTCTCACCCCGGAGGACTCCGTGAGCTTGTTGGAGCGACTGCGAGGAACCCTATGACTACCGCCGAACTCGCTTGGTTCAAGTCCAGCTACAGCACGGACCAGGGCGACAGCTGCATAGAAGTAGCCCCCACCCCCGCCACCATCCACATCCGCGACTCCAAAGACACCACCCGCCCCCACCTCGGCCTCGGCCCCGCCGCCTGGGCCACGTTCGTCGCGCACGCGGCGGCCCAGGCGGACTGAGGCTCAGCTCTCCACGGCCCTGACCTCCGTCCCGCAGTGCAGGCGGCGGTCCGGGCCCACCTCGCGGACGGGGCCCGGCAGCGTCAGCGTCACCGCGTGGCGGATGTCCGTGTTCGACGCGCCCAAGCGGAGTTCCAGGGCGCCCGGTTCGACCACGCGTCGGCCCGTGCGGTCCGTGAAGGACGAGACGTCCGGGTGGAAGCGGAACGTCACGCGCGAGGCGGTGCCCGGTGCCAGCTCCAGCCGCCGGTAGGCGATCAGGCGGGTGTCGGGGCGGGTCACCGAGGCCACCGGGTCGTGCAGGTACAGCTGGACGACCTCCGCCCCCGCCCGGTCACCCGTGTTGCGGACCGTCACCGACACGTCGTGCCCCTCGTCCCCCGCACCCTCGTCCTCGAAGTCCGTCCACGCGAACGTCGTGTACGAGCGGCCGTGTCCGAAGGGGTACAGCGGCGTCGGGTCGAGGTTGCTCGCCGCGCCGACCAGGCCGAGCGGCGGCTGGAGGTACGTCCACGGCTGGCCCCCGGGGCGGTTCGGGACGCTCACCGGGAGGCGGCCGGAGGGGGAGACACGGCCGGACAGGACGCCCGCGACCGCCGGGCCGCCCTCCTCGCCGGGGAAGAACGCCTGCACCACGCCCGCCAGCCGCCCGTGCCAGCGGCCCAGCGCGTACGGGCGGCCGGTGAGCAGGAGCGCCACCACCGGCGTACCCGTGGCGATCAGCGCGTCCAGCAACTCCGCCTGGACTCCCGGCAGCCGGAGGTCCTCCGCGTCGCAGCCCTCGCCCGACGTGCCCCGGCCGAAAAGGCCCGCCCGGTCGCCGAGGACCGCCACGCAGACGTCCGCCTCGGAGGCCCGCGCGACCGCCTCGGGGAAGCCGCCGGTGTCGTCGCCGTCGACGTCGCTTCCCGCCGCGTATGTGATCTTCGCGTCGGGGAGTTCGGTGCGGCGTTCCCACCGCCGCACCAGGCCCTAGGACCGGGGGAGCCGCCTCCTCCTCCAGCCCCATGTGAACCCGGGGGACGCCCTGCACTCGC
>NZ_JARGEE010000496.1:0-5930 GCF_033794485.1 Streptomyces sp. MB09-02B | reverse complement strand
GCGAGGGAGAGGTTGGCGGGTCCGATGCCGACGCCGATGAGGTCGCGGGGGGCTTCGGGTTCGGGTTGGTCGTGGGTGGGGGTCGTGCTCATGTGGGGGTGTGTCCTTCGGCGAGGCTTGCGAGGTCTACGAGCTTCAGCAGGGCGGTGAGGTCGTGCGGCCGGGCGTGGGGGTTGAGCAGGGTGGTCTTGAGCCAGAGCCGGTCGTCGAGTAAGGCGCGGCCCAGGACGGCGCGGCCGTCGTGGAGGAGTCGGCGGCGGATGCCGGCCACGGCGGTGTCGGAGGCTCCGGAGGGCCGGAAGAGGACCGTGCTGAGGGTGGGCGGGTCGTAGAGCTCGTAGCGGGGGTGTGCCTCGACGGTGGCGGCGAACTCCTGGGCGAGGGCGCAGACCTGGTCGACGAGTCGGCCGAGTCCGGTGCGTCCCAGGGTCTTGAGGGTGACGGCGGTCTTGAGGATGTCGGGCCGTCGGGTGGTGCGCAGTGACCGGCCGAGGAGGTCGGGCAGGCCGGCTTCGGTGTCGTCGTCGGCGTTGAGGTAGTCGGCGCGCTGGTCGAGTGCGGCGAGGTCTGTCGTGTCCCGTACGGCGAGGAGTCCGGCGGCGACCGGCTGCCAGCCCAGTTTGTGCAGGTCGAGGGTGACGGTGTGGGCGCGGGCGAGGCCGTCGAGCCGGGCGCGGTGGCGGTCGCTGAGGAGGAGGCCTCCGCCGTAGGCGGCGTCGACGTGGAGCCGGGCGTCGTGGGTCCGGCACAGGTCGGCGACGGCGGGGGTCGGGACGACGACGGGTTCGGGCAGGCCGAGCAGCCAGGCGGCGCGGACGAGGGAGTGGTGGGCGTTGGCCCCGCAGACGAGCCGTACGCCGGGGTGCGCCTCCCGGGCCAGGAGGAGGGCGAGTTGGTTGGACTCGGTGCCTCCGGTGGTGACCAGCGCGTCGGCGGCGCCGATTTCCTCGGCCAGGGCTCGTGTCACGAGGGCTTCGAGGGCGGAGGCGGCCGGGGCCTGGTCCCAGGAGTCGAGGGAGGGGTTCAGCACGGAGGCGGCGAGGTCGGCGGCGGCTGCGACGGCCAGGGGCGGGGTGTGCAGATGGGCCGCGCACAGGGGGTCGGCCGGGTCGGCGGTGCCGGCGGCGAGGGCCCGGACCAGGCGGTGGAGGGCGTCCGGGTCGCCTTCGGCGGGCAGCGGCTCGCCGAGGGCGTCCCGCACCATGGCCGCGACCGCCTCCGGGCCGCCGGCGGGGAGGGGGCCGCCCCGCGCCTCGGCCCCTTCGCGCAACGCGTCGAGCACGGTGTCGAGCAACGGCCGGAGCGCGCCGGGACCTTGGGGTCCCGAGGCGAGGGGCGGGGCGGTCATGGATTCCTCCGAGCACGGGGAATCCCATCTTGTACGCCAATCGGGTGCTGAGCCCGAAAAGGCCGTTCATTACAGCCGAAAGAGGGTACGGGGGGCGCTCTGCGCAGCTGTGGCCCCGTCAGGGGTGCGGGGCTGTATCGGTATGCGGCTCCGCCGCGCGGGCGCGACCAGCCACGAACGACCCGCAGGCCCGCAGACGTCGCAAGCCCCTACGGCGCACCCCGGTCTACACCTCTCGCACCCGCAACGCCCTGGCGAGGTCGTCCAGCTGATCCACCAGCTTCCGCCGGAGCGCCGGGATCACCTCGCCGTCCTGGAGGCACCGCTCCCCCAGCCCGAGCGTCTCCGGGTCCACCGCGTACACGGGGAACGCCCACCGCCCGGCCGCTTCCGCGATCGCCGGGCCGCGCCGAGCGGCCAGCGACACCGCGTCGGCCCAGTAGCGCTCGACGTACTCCGTGAGGAGTTCCGCCTGTTCGGGCTGCCAGAAGCCCTGGGCGGTGGCGGTGAACAGGTAGTTGGAGAGGTCGTCGGAGGTGAACATCGCCTCCCAGGCTGCCTGCTTGGCCTCGGGGTCGGGCAGTGCGGCGCGGCAGCGGGCGGCGCCTTCCCGGCCGCTGGCGCTGGGGTCGCGCTCCAGTTCCGCGTCGATGGTGGCGGTGTCGACCTCGCCGAGGACGGCGAGCCGGCCGAGGACGCGCCAGCGCAGTTCGGGGTCGAGTTCGGGTCCGCCCGGGACGGTGCCGTCGGCGAGCCAGGCGGCGATGGTCTCGGGGTGGGCGGCGACGTCGATGAAGTGGCGTACGGCGGTGAGGCGTAGGCCGGGGTTGTCGCCGTCCTCGGTGCGGCGGATGAGGTCGCGGCACAGGGAGCCGAGGGTGGCGAGGCCGGCGGCGCGCTGTTCGGGGGCGAGGTAGCGGTCGGTGACCTGGGTGCCGGCGAAGGCGAGGACCCCCTGGACGATGGCGAGGTCGGTCTCGCGGGGGAGGTGGGTGCGGGCGGCCTCCAGGTAGGCGGTGGGCGGGAGTTCGGCGTCGCGTACGGCGTCGCGCAGGGCGTTCCAGACGACGGCGCGGGTGAGGGGGTCGGGCAGGCCGCAGAGGTGGCCGGTGACGGCGGTGAAGGAGTCGGGGTCGAAGCGGACCTTGGCGTAGGTGAGGTCGCCGTCGTTGAGGAGGAGGAGTGCGGGCCGCTTGCCGATGGGGTGTTCGGGCTGGTCGGCGCTCTGGGGGAGGTCGAGTTCGACGCGGTCGCGGAGGGTGAGGTGGCCCTGGTCGTCGCCGTGGTCGCGGTCGTAGAGGCCGACGGTGATGCGGTGGGGGCGGCTGCCGGTGTGGTCGACGGCGAGGGTGTACGTGCCGTCGGCGACGCGGGTGACCTTGGGGGTGAGGGTGTCGACGCCGGTGGTGCGGAGCCAGGCGTCGGCCCAGGCGTGGACGTCGCGTTCGGTGGCGCCGGCGAGGTTGTCGATGAAGTCGGCGAGGGTGGCGTTGCCGAAGCGGTGGCGGGTGAAGTGGGCGTTGATGCCGGCGAGGAAGTCCTTCTCGCCGAGCCAGGCGACGAGTTGGCGCAGGGCGGAGGCGCCCTTGGCGTAGGAGATGCCGTCGAAGTTGAGGAGGGCGGCGGCGGTGTCGTCGACGTTCTCGGGGGCGACGGGGTGGGTGGAGGGGCGCTGGTCGGCGTCGTAGCCCCAGGCCTTGCGGGTGACGCCGAAGTCGACCCAGGTGTCGGTGAAGCGGCTGGCCTCGGTGAGGGTCTGGTAGCCCATGTACTCGGCGAAGGACTCGTTGAGCCAGATGTCGTCCCACCACTTGAGGGTGACGAGGTCGCCGAACCACATGTGGGCCATCTCGTGGGCGATGACCATGGCGCGGGTCTGGCGTTCGGTGTCGGTGACGGCGGAGCGGTAGACGAACTCGTCGCGGAAGGTGACGAGGCCGGGGTTCTCCATGGCGCCGGCGTTGAACTCGGGGACGAAGGCCTGGTCGTAGGAGTCGAAGGGGTACGGCTCCTCGAACTTCTCGTGGTAGCGGTCGAAGAGGGCGCGGGTGACGTCGAGGATCTCGTCGGCGTCGGTGTCGAGGTGGGGGGCGAGGGAGCGGCGGCAGTGGATGCCGAAGGGCAGGCCGTGGTGTTCGGTGCGGACGGAGTGCCAGGGGCCGGCGGCGACGGCGACGAGGTAGGTGGAGATCAGCGGGGTGGTGGCGGCGCGCCAGGTGCCGTCGTCTCGTCGTTCGGTGATGCCGTTGGCGAGGACGGTCCAGCCTTCGGGGGCGGTGACGGTGAGGTCGAAGGCGGCCTTGAGGTCGGGTTGGTCGAAGGCGGCGAAGACGCGCTGGACGTCGTCCATGAAGAGCTGGGTGTAGACGTAGGTCTCGCCGTCGGTGGGGTCGGTGAAGCGGTGCATGCCCTCGCCGGTGCGGGAGTAGCGCATGGCGGCGTCGACGCGCAGTTCGTGGTCGCCCGGGGTGAGGCCCTTGAGGGGGAGGCGGTTGCCGTCGAGGGTCGCCGGGTCGAGGGGTTCGCCGTCGAGGGTGACGGTGCGCAGTTCGGAGGGCTTGAGCTCGACGAAGGTGTCCGCGGCCTTCTTCTTCCCCCGCACGGTGAAGTGGATGACGGTACGGGAGTCGAAGGTCTCGTCGCCGCGCGTGAGGTCGAGTGCGATCTCGTAGCGGTGGACGTCGAGGAGCCGAGCACGGGCATGCGCTTCGTCGCGCGTCAGTACGGACATGAGGGACATGCTGCCTGATGCCCTTGACGCAGGACAGGGGCGGGCCTGGTACGCGACCTATGTCCGGTCGTACGCGCCGTGCGCCCGGCCGTATGCGGCCTATGCCCGGTCCTTCGCGCCGTCGTGCTGCGCGGGGACGCGCCCCTTGTCGCGCCGGCCGTCGTCGCCGCGGCGTTTGTTGTCCTCGTGGTCTCTGAGGCGTGCGCGTAGGTCGCGGACCTCGCGTTCCAGGGCGTGGGAGCGTTCGTGGGCGTCGTAGAGGTAGCGGACCTTGGTGCGCAGGGCCCAGGGGTCGATGGGTTTCATGACGAGGTCGGCGACGCCGAGGCGGTAGGCGGTGGCGGTGAGTTCGGCGTCGGGGCCGAAGCCGGTGAGGAGGATGACGGGGATGTGCTGGGTCTGTTCGACGCCGCGCATGTAGCGGACGACGTCGAGGCCGCTGACGCCGGGCATGCGGACGTCGAGGAGGAGCAGGCCGATCTGGCCGCGGAGGACTTCCTTGAGTGCCGCGTCGCCGCTGGTGGCGCGCGTCAGCAGGTAGCCCAGCGGGGCCAGGGCGCTCTCCAGGGCGTACAGCGTGTCCTCATGGTCGTCGACGATGAGGATCTTGGCTTCCGGCGGCATGGCCTCTCACCGTGTGTGGTCGATTCCTGACGAGGAGTGCTCACGCAGGATGCCCGGTGGAGGACTCGATGTCACTCCCCCGGGTCGGGTGGGGTGCCCGCCGCGCTGTTCAGGGCGTCGTCCGCGATGCGTTCGTGGTGGCGGATGACCTCGGCGATGATGAAGTTCAGCAGTTTCTCGGCGAACGCCGGGTCGAGCTTGGCGCTTTCGGCGAGTCCGCGCAGCCGGTTGATCTGTTGGGCCTCACGGCCCGGGTCGGCGGCGGGCAGGCTGTGCTCGGCCTTGAGGTGGCCGACCCGCTGGGTGCACTTGAAGCGTTCGGCGAGCATGTGGACGACGGCGGCGTCGATGTTGTCGATGCTGTCGCGCAGCCGGGTGAGTTCGGCCCGTACGTCCGCGTCGACCTCGCCGGCCGGGGCGGCGCCGCTGTTCGCCTGGTTGGTGTTGCTGGTGGTCATGGTCGTCACCCTATGACGCCGTGGTTCGCGGCCCGCACCGGCTTAGAGTGGAACGTATCGAGGCGTCTTTCGGGGGTGCGGACGTGGCGAACGGCGGACCTGTCGAGCACGGCTTCCCGCATCTGGACACCGTGCGGGCGTCGATCACCGCCCTGTACAAACGGCTCTCCTACGACACGATCCAGACCTTCGCCACCAGTGTGGCCCCCGTGGACGTGGCGTTCTGCGACACCGACGATCTGCATCTGGGGGCGCAGCGGGTGGCGCGGGAGCTGGTGCGGCACTACCGGCTGCCGGACGCCCGGATGATCGTCGGGTTCCGGGAGATGACGCACGCGGCGCATGTGGAGCTGGCGGCGGGGCCGGAGTACTTCGTCGAGCTCAACGACCGTTTCCGGACACATCGGCGGGACATCGGGGCGGCCCTCGCGCACGAGGTGATGCACGTCTATCTGCACCGGCTCGGGCTGTCCTTTCCCGGGACCCGTGAGAACGAGATCCTGACGGACACGGCGGCGACGTACCTGGGGGCGGGGTGGCTGCTGCTGGACGCGTTCCGGGAGGACGGGGCGTCGTCGCAGAAGCTGGGGTATCTGACGCCGGAGGAGTTCGGGTACGTGCTGGCCAAGCGGGCGCAGTTGTTCGACGAGGATCCGTCGGTGTGGTTCACCAGCGCGCAGGCGTATGCCGCGTTCACGGAGGGCCGGGCGCGGGCGCGGAGTGACGAGCGGCAGCCGCCGCTGACGGCGGCGGCTGCCGCTCGTCACTC
>NZ_JARGEE010000495.1:0-5996 GCF_033794485.1 Streptomyces sp. MB09-02B | reverse complement strand
GTGCTCTCCCTTCCCCCCCGAGCACGCCCGCGTGAGTCCCCTTCCCTCTCCACCCACCAGCACCATCACCCAGCCGCCTTGGAGGCCCCCGGTGTCGAGACAGATCAACAGACGTCAGTTCCTGGCGGGCGCCACCGCCGTCGCCGCGGCGACCATGGCCGGAGGTCTGCTCGGCGCCGGGACCGCCCAGGCCGCACCGAGCACCTACACACCCAGCTGGGACTCGGTCGACCAGCACCCGGCGGCCCCCGAGTGGTTCAAGGACGCCAAGTTCGGCATCTACTTCCACTGGGGCGTCTTCAGCGTGCCGGCGTTCGACAGCGAGTGGTACCCGCGGACCATGTACCAGAACAACAGTGTCGCCAACCGGCACCACGTCGCCACGTACGGCAGCCCGTCCGCGTGGCCGTACCACAACTTCATCAACGGGCAGGACGACCTGGCCGGGAACCACAAGGAGTTCGCGCCGAAGCTGAAGTCGGCCGGTGGCAACTTCGACCCCGACGAGTGGGCGCAGCTGTTCGCGGACGCCGGGGCGAAGTTCGCCGGGCCGGTCGCCGAGCACCACGACGGCTACTCGATGTGGGACAGCCAGGTCAACGAGTGGAACTCGGTGGACAAGGGCCCGGGGCTCGATCTGCTGGAACTGTTCACCGACGCGATCCGCGCCAAGAACCTGAAGCTGCTGGTGGCGATGCACCACGCCTACAACTACAACGGGTTCTTCCAGTACGCGCCGGCACAGTCGGACCCCAGCCTGAAGAAGCTCTACGGCCAGCTGGGCGCGACCCAGGAGAACCAGCTCTGGTACGACAAGCTCAAGGAGGTCATCGACCGGTCCGAGCCGGACATCCTCTGGCAGGACTTCAAACTGGACGGGGTCGACGAGACGCAGCGACTGAACTTCCTGTCGTACTACTACAACCAGGCCAACGCGTGGGGCAAGGAGGTCGTCGCCACCTACAAGGACGGCTTCCACCCCCAGGGCGCGGTCTTCGACTACGAGCGGGGTGGTCCGGCCGACCTCACCGCGCCCTACTGGCTCACCGACGACAGCGTCTCCAGCACGAGTTGGTGCTACACCGAGGGCATCGGCTACTACAGCGTCAAGCAGTTGCTGCACTCGTTCATCGACCGGGTCAGCAAGAACGGCAATGTGCTGCTGAACATCGCCCCCAAGGCCGACGGCACCATCCCGCAGGCCCAGCGCGACCTCCTGCTCGGCATCGGTGACTACCTCAAGCGTTTCGGGGAGTCGATCTACTCGACCCGGGCCTGGACCGCATACGGCGAGGGTCCGACGAAGATGGGCGGCAGCACCTTCGCGGTACCGACCTCAGGTACCGCGCAGGACATCCGCTTCACCCGCAACAAGGAGAACACCGCCCTCTACGCCACGGTCCTGGGCTGGCCCGGCAGCTCCCTGACGATCAAGACGCTGAACTCGAACCGGATCAACCTCAGTTCCCTGGCCTCCGTGAAACTGCTCGACTCGACGGAGGGCACGTACATCAGCCTGGCCACACCGACCCAGGACGCCTCCGGTCTGAAGGTCACCCTGCCGTCCTCGGCGCCCTTCTCCGCCCAGGCCTACGTCCTGAAGCTCACCTTCTCCGGCCAGATCCCCAGTCTGCGACCGATCGCCGGCGCCCTGGTGTACAGCGACGTCAACTACGCCGGGGACACCGCCGCGCTCCCCCTCGGCAACTACACCGCCGCCGATCTCGCCCTCGCCGGGATGTCCGACAGCAGCATCTCCTCCCTGCGGCCGGCCCCGGGGCACCAGATCATCGGGTACTCCGGAGACGACTTCGGCGGCACGTCGTGGACGTTCACGGCCGACAACACCGACCTGCGGGTCACCGGCCAGAACGACAGCATCACCTCGCTGAAGGTGATGTTCACCCCGTCGACGTGGTTCAGGATCACCAACGTCGCCAGCGGCCTCGCCCTGGACAGCGGAGGGAACGTGGCCGGCGGGTCCAACCTCAAGCAGTGGACCTGGGACGGCCACAACAACCTGCAGTGGCACGCGGTCGACCTCGGCAACGGCTACTACAAACTGGAGAACCGCACCAACGGCATGGTCGCCGACGGCTGGGGCGCGACCAGCAACGGTGCCGCGTGCCGACAACTGGAGTGGAACGGCCACACCAACCAGCAGTGGAAGATCGCCCACCGCGGCGAAGGCCAGTACTCCATACTCAACCGCACCACGGGACGGGCACTCGACAGCGGCGGCAACGTCCCCTCGGGCTCCGTCACCAAGCAGTGGACCTGGAACAACAGCCCCAACCTGCTGTGGACCTTCACCGCGCTGTGAGCGGACCGGTCAAGGCCTTGGCTCAGGACGACGCCTCCGTCGAGTACGGGGGCGTCGGGTGCGCCGAGTGCCCGCGTCACGTCCTGGCACGACAGGTCGAGTGGGTCCGCTGAAGCGGGTCAGGCTCGTCGCTTCGGGTGGATCGGCCCGAAGCGACGGCCTGGCACGACGAGGCGGCGCTCACTGCGGGGCGGGAGGCGTGGGACGCTGAGGAGGTTCCAGGGTGGAGGGCTTCGCGGGCATGGGAGCCCCGCACGCCGTCCCACTGGCGTCGAAGACGATCCCGGCGCCCTCAGGGACCTCGCCCGCGGCGAGGAACACCTCCCAGCGGTTCTTCTCCAGGACCCAGCCGAAGGAGCCGCTCTCCTCGACCGGCAGTTCGCTCCTCACCCGCCAGCCCCGGTCCCTCAGCACGGTGAGCACCGGCTCGACCGCCTCGCGCTCCACCATGTCCTCGGTCTGCGACATCCCCCACACGCGGCACGGTTGGCCGTGCTCGCCCAGGTCCAGGAAACGAAGACGCCCTGCTCCGGCGGCGGAAGCGGCGCTGCGGAAATCGTCACGCACAGTACCGACGGTCAGCTCTTCCCCGGCCGTCTTCCCGGCCTCACGAGCGCTCGCCGTGGACAGCCCGGCGGTCCCGTCACTCGTGCCGTCACCAGCACCACAGCCCGTCAACACCGTCATGACCGCCATCGCGGCCACCGCCGCTCCCACCCCACGCATACGCCCTGCCTCCCTCGTCACTCCTGTGACGCGGAGTGTCGCACACGGCCTCCCCCCGAGCCGCAGGAGCACCGACTCGAACCGGATCGTCGCGTACACGCGCAGTGCGTTGGGCTCGCGACATGTCCTTCGTCGTACCTGCGGAGCCGAAGCGTGTGGAACGGCCGAAGAGCCGATCGTGGGTGGCCGGTCGGATCCAGGGCTCTGGAGGCGGTTGCGTGTGTCTCCCGGGGCTCCGCCCCCGTCGGTCGGTCGATCTTCTACGCTGACGCGGTGATGGTGTGGGAGAGGGGACGCGTGCCGCGCCCGAGCGCCCGTGTGGTGCTGGTGGACGACGCCGATCGACTGCTGCTGTTCTCCGCACGGGACAAGGCGGGGGGTTCGGTTCGCTGGTTCACCCCCGGAGGCGGTGTGCAGCCGGGAGAGAGTCACGAGCAGGCGGCCGTGCGGGAGTTGCGGGAGGAGACCGGGCTGACGAACGTCTCGTTGGGCCCGGAGATATGGCGAGGGCGTCCGTGGGTGACGGTCCGGGAAGGCGTCGCCTACGAGGTTCGGCAGCGTTACTACGTCGCCCGGGTGCCCGAATGTGACGTCGACACCTCGGCCTTCGAGGACATCGAGAGGGCCGCGATCAGCGGGCACCGCTGGTGGAGCGCCGCGGAGTTGGCCGTGACCTCCGATGTGTTGCGACCAGCCGAGTTGCCCCACCTGCTGGCGTCATTGCTGAGGGACGGCCCACCAGCCCGGCCCATCATCGTGGATGGCTGAGCCTTGCCGGATGGTCCGTGATCACGGCGGACAGGGTGAGGCTGGAGCTGACGGCGAGGCCGTCTCCGGTGCCATCACTCCGGCGCCGTCGGTCAAGGCGCCCGAGCGCGGGCCCGCGCGGCGATGAGTTCGCCGGTCCCCACAGGTCTACCTTTTGACCGGGACGACCACCTCATCGGGAGCAAGCCATGGGCCTCATCCAAATCGAACTGTTCGCGACGCTCGACCTCGTCGGGCAGGCGCCCGGCGGCCCCGACGAGGACCCGGCCGGGTTCCCGTTCGGCGGCTGGCAGGCACCCCTGCTGGACGAGGTCGCCGGGGCACAGATCGGCGCAGCGTACGAAGGCACGGACGCCCTCCTGCTCGGACGGCGGACGTACGACATCTTCGCTGCCTACTGGCCGCACCAGAAGGGCGGCGAGGACGGCGAGATCGCCGCCCTCTTCAACCGTGTCCCGAAGTACGTGGCCTCCCGCGGCACGCCCGATCTGTCGTGGGCCGGGTCCACCCAGCTCGGCCCGGATCTGGCCACCGCCGTACGCGAGATCCGTGACCGGCACGAGCAGGTGAAGGTCGTCGGGAGCCTGAACCTGGTGCAGAGCCTCCTGCGTGAGAAGCTCTTCGACCGTATCGACCTCTGGGTGCACCCGATCGTGCTCGGAGTCGGGAAGAAGGTGTTCGACGGCGGCGAGGTGCCCACGAACCTCAGGCTCCTCGACCCACCGGCAGCCGGTCCCGCGGGCACCGTGTATCTGCGCTACGCACTCGCGGACGGTACGCCCGGCACGGGGGACATGAGCGCCCCTGATCGCGGCGTCGGGCACACCGACTGAGGCCGCGAGACGCCTGACCTGCGGATCGGACCGCACCGGATCGAGGAGAACGGGGCCCCTCCCCGCCGAGTCGCACTGGGCGATCTGCGACGATGACACCATGGACGAAGAAGTCATTCCCATCCTCCGCGTCGAGGACGCCGCGGCGGCGGTCGCCTGGTACGAGCGGCTGGGCTTCGCCAAGCAGTGGGAGCACCACTTCGAACTGGGATTCCCCGCATTCGTCGAGGTCGCTCGGGGCGGGGTGCGCTTGTTCTTGTCGGAGCACCAGGGCGATGCACGTCCCGACACGTTGGTCTACCTCCGCGTTCGTGACGTCGACGTCATCGCGTCCGAGTTCGGGGTGCCGGTGAAGGATGCTCCGTGGGCGCGTGAGATCGAGCTGCGCGACCCTGACGGCAACCGGCTGCGGCTCGGCACACCGACGGAATGACCATCGCCGCCGGCGCGCGGCAGACTGCTTTCCGAAGTTGTCGTCAACCCGCCACCCCGACGAGGGGTTTCTGGACCGCCGAGCACGGCAACTGTCGTCGGAATCGCAGCGTTCTCGGTGTTGCCGCGCTTGTTGCAAGCAAGGCAGGCGAGGTCAGGAGTGCGCGCCCCGGGACGCCAGATACCGGTTGAAGGCTTCGTGGCTGTCGGGGGTGAAGCGCCACTCCAGCAGGGCCGACCGCAGCTCCAGCTCCGTCAGCCAGCCATGCCACGCGACCTCATCGGCATCGGGGACCACGGCATCCGGCACCAGGGCTTCGTGCACACCGAGCCAATGCGGGCTCAGGCCGCTGCGGTTGATGAACGTGAACAGCAAGCGCGGCAGCACACGAATGCCGAGCTCTTCGGCCAACTCCCGTGCGGCGGCCTGCTCATAGGACTCTCCGACATCCACGGCGCCACCGACCACAACCTCGTAGTGCCCGGGGAAGCGCGACAGGTGCTCCGACCGCCGATGGATGAGGATCCGCTCACGCTCATCACGACACAACGTCACGGCGACTCGGTGCAGCCAACCCTCCCGGACGGCCTGACGGCGGCTGACCACCATCCCCTGGACACGATCTTGATCGTCGACTCGCTCCACCAGTTCATCCACGACGCACACCCTGGCAGAGCCCACCGACAACGCCGCTTCCCGTCCTGCTCAGAGCTCGCCCAAGATCCCGGACGGCATCAGGCACATAGCTTGGCGTTCGACCGGTGGAGACTGAACGGAACGCGTACCTGCGACGTCTGAGGTACATGAAGGTATCGCGCCAAGCCGCCATCCTGTTTCTGAGTGCCGGGTTGTTTGCCTCAGGGTGCTCGTCGTCGTCCGATGGACGGGGCGATGGCACCGGCCCCACCCTGCC
>NZ_JARGEE010000494.1:0-6001 GCF_033794485.1 Streptomyces sp. MB09-02B | reverse complement strand
GTTCATGGGGGCGCGGCACCTCGCTGTGCGACCGGGGTGGGACGTCTGGAGAGAACGGAGTCGCCGCCATCACCGCGATGACGTGCGATGACTGGCCGACTTTCGCTGGGCGGAGCCAATCGCGTGTGACGCCCGGTAGTCAAGTGAACAACGAAATCGATGTGCTGCTGTGACAGCCCCGGCCTGACCTGCGCACACGTGTCAACGGCCGCCGCAGGCGCGCCCGGGCGAACTGAACCGTTCCCCCCTCGACCCGGGGGTCGATTCCCGGCCACCATCATCTCCGGTCGGAAGTCCCCTTCCTCCGACCGAAATTCACACAGGATCACGGCAACCTCTGCCCATCCTGCGGCAACTGCTCGGTTGACGACCATCCCCCGCACGGAACGGAAGCGACGCGTGAGCGACAACCACGGCAAGGCCCGCCACCGCAGACGGAAGACGGCGCTCGTGGCCGGTGTCCCCCTGGCCCTGGCCGCCGCCGGGACCATGGCCTACGGCACGGTCTTCGGCGTCTTCGGCGACGCCGCGCAGCCGCGCGCGGCCGCCGCGACCGCCGGCTGGGCCACCGAGACCGCCGACGGCTTCGCCTCGGTGAACGCGCTGGGCCAGAACGGGACCTACGGCGGCCGGAACGGGAAGACGGTCACCGTGCGGACCCTGGCCGACCTGGAGAAGTACGCGACCGCCGCCGAGCCCTACGTCATCGTCGTGGCGGCCACGATCAACATGAACCCGGTGGGCAAGGAGATCAGGGTCGCCTCCGACAAGACGATCGTCGGCTCCGGCACCTCGGGCCACATCGTGGGCGGCGGCTTCTTCCTCGGCTCCGGCGTCCACAACGTCATCATCCGCAATCTGACGATCCGGGACGCCTACCAGGGCACCTGGAACGACAAGGACCACGACTTCGACGCGATCCAGATGGACGGCGCCCACCACGTCTGGATCGACCACAACGACCTGCGGCACATGGCGGACGGTCTGATCGACAGCCGCAAGGACACCACCTACGTCACGGTCTCCTGGAACAAGCTGAGCCAGAACAACAAGACCTTCGGCATCGGCTGGACCACCAACACCACCGCCGACCTGACGATCCACCACAACTGGTTCCGCGAGACCGAGCAGCGCAACCCCTCCACCGACAACGTGGCGCACGCGCACCTGTACAACAACTTCCTGGAGGACGTCTCGGGGACGGACATCACCTCCTCGTACGGCAACTACGCGCGCGGCAACACGAAGATGGTGCTGGAGAACAGCTATTTCCAGGGCCTGAGGAATCCCGTCACCAAGGACGCGACGGCCGCCCTGGTCCAGCGCGGCAACGTCTTCTCCGGCACCTCGGGCCGCAACGAGAGCGGCGGCACGGCCTTCGACCCGAAGAAGCACTACGGCTACACCCTCGACAAGGCCGCCGACGTGCCCGCGCTCCTGAAGTCCGGTGCGGGCCCCCGGAGTTCCATCGGCACGACGGCGACGGCCAAGGCCGCGGCGGCCACCACGCTCACCGTCGCCAAGGACGGCAGCGGCCAGTTCACCACCGTGCAGAAGGCCGTCGACGCGGTGCCCGCGAACAACCCCTCGCGGGTGGTGATCTCGGTCAAGCCGGGCACGTACCGGGAACTCGTCAAGGTGCCGTCCAACAAGCCGCACGTCACCATCCAGGGCTCGGGCGGCAGCCGCAAGGACACGGTGATCGTCTACAACAACGCGGCGGGCACACCCAAGCCGGGCGGCGGCACCTACGGCACCGGCGGCAGCGCCACCGTCGCCGTGGAGGCGGACGACTTCCAGGCCCGCAACCTGACCATCTCCAACGACTTCGACGAAGCCGCCAACCAGTCCCTCAAGGACCACCAGGCGGTCGCGCTGCGCACCGCGGCCGACAAGGTGGTCCTCGACGGCGTCATCGTCACCGGTGACCAGGACACCCTGCTGCTCGACACCGCGGCGAAGGACCGGCTGGGCCGGGTCTACGTCACGAACTCCTACGTCGTCGGCAACGTCGACTTCATCTTCGGCAGGGCCACGGCCGTCGTCGACAGGTCGGTCATCACCCTGAAGAAGCGCTGGAACGGCACCTCCGCCGGTTATGTCACCGCCCCGAGCACGGCCGCGAACCGCAGGGGCTTCCTGATCACCAACTCCACCGTCAACGGTGACGTCTCCGACCGGAGCTTCCACCTCGGCCGCCCCTGGCACGCGGGAGGCGACGCGTCCCTCGACCCCCAGACGACGGTCCGCAACACCACGCTCAGCGCCGCCATCAGGACCGCGCCGTGGACCGACATGAGCGGCTTTTCCTGGAAGGACGACCGCTTCGCCGAGTACATGAACAAGGGCCCGGGCGCGGGCCGCGCGAGCACCGACCGGCCGCACCTGACCGACGCGCAGGCCGCCGACCAGGAGGTCGCCGACTGGCTGGGTGGCTGGACGCCCGGCACCTGAGCCCACCGGACACGGCGGGAGACGCACCACGAGCACGGCGGGAGACGCACCGCCCCGGGTTTCTGTTATCCCCCGGGGCAGGGTGCGTCTCCTGTTCGTAGCTCCTCCGCGCGGGCCGACGCGGGCACGGGCTACGCCCCCGTACCCGAGACCCGAGGACCTCCACCGTGACAGCACAGATCAGCCGCCGCACCATGCTGAAGATCGCCGGAACCGCCGCCGGCACGGCGGGCCTCGGCGCCGGCACGGGCGCGGCCGCGACACCGGCCGCGGCGGCGGGCGGTGCGTACGCGCACCCCGGTCTGCTCCACACCGAGGCCGACCTGGCCCGGATGGCGACCAAGGTGAAGGCCGGCGCCGCGCCCTACGCGGCGGGCTTCGCGAAGCTGACCGCCAACGCCCACGCACAGAGCTCCTGGACGCCCCGCCCGGCCGCCACGGTCTACCGGGGCGGCGGCTCCCCCCAGAACTACGCCGCGCTCTACAAGGACATCCACGCGGCCTACCAGAACGCCCTGCGCCACCACATCACCGGCGAGAGCGCGCACGCCGACACCGCCGTGCAGATCCTCAACGCCTGGTCGGGGACGCTGACCAGTGTGCAGGGCAGCGCCGACCGCTTCCTCGCGGCGGGCCTGTACGGCTACCAGTTCGCCAACGCCGCCGAACTCGTCCGCGATCACGGCGACTTCGAGCTGGACCGCTTCCAGACGATGCTGAGCGAGGTCTTCGCCCCGCTCAGCGACGACTTCCTGGTCCGCCACAACGGCGCCGTGATCACCAACTACTGGCCCAACTGGGACCTCGCCAACATGGCCTGCGTCCTCGCCACCGGCATCTTCTGCGACGACAAGGCCCAAGTGGCCCGTGCCGTCGACTACTTCAAGAACGGCGAGGGCCTCGGCGCGGTCCGCAGGGCCATCCCGGTCGTGCACGACGACGGCCTCGGCGAGTGGCTGGAGGCGGGCCGCGACCAGGGCCACGCACTGCTGGGCGTCGGCCTGATGGGCACCTTCTGCGAGATGGCCTGGAACCAGGGCATCGACCTGTACGGCTACGACGACAACCGCTTCCTCAAGGGCGCCCAGTACGTGGCCAAGTGGGCCATGGGCGGCGAGGTCGCCTACACGGCCAACACCCGCGCGAAGGGCGCGGTCCACGGCTGGTCGGGCAGGGAGACGGCATCCGACGCGGCCGGAGTCGACCCCAACATGACGCGCCCCATCTGGGCCATGATCGCCAACCACTACACCAGGCGGCGGGGCCTCGACGCCTCCTACCTCACCCGCATTGCGGCCAAGGCGGCCCCCGAGGGCGGTGGCGGCGACTACGGCCCCAACAGCGGCGGCTACGACCAACTGGGCTTCGGCACGCTGGCGTTCACCCGGGACCGGGCCACGGCCGCCGAGGGGAGCGCGCCCCCGTCGGCATCCACGGACGCGGACTCCGGCTCCGGCACCGGCACCGGCACCGGCACGAAGAAGAGCGCGTCGTCCGCCTCCCCCTCCGCGAGCGCCCAGGGCGGCCGCGGCGAGGACCTGGCCGCGACAGGCACCTCCGACTTCCCGGCCTGGACGGCCGCGGGCGGCCTCGCGGCCCTCACGGGCGGCCTCCTCCTGCTGCGCCGCCGCACCCGCACCGGCTCCGGCGGCGGGCGGCAGAACTGAGGGACACGCAACGTCCTCGCAACCTGACGAGGCGTTCACTGCGCCCATGGATGTCGTCCCGCGCGTAGAGCTGACCCCCGCGGCCGCCGATCTCGTCCGGCGGCTGCGGGCGGCCCACGGCCCGTTGATGTTCCACCAGTCGGGCGGCTGCTGCGACGGCAGCGCCCCCATGTGCTACCCCGACGGCGAGTTCCGTACGGGGAACTCGGACGTCCTCCTCGCGGAGCTGACCGTCGACGGGGTCGACGAGGCGGTCGGGTTCTGGATGTCCCGCAGCCAGTACGAGGCCTGGAGTCATACCCGGCTCATCGTGGACGTCGTGCCGGGCCGGGGCAGCGGCTTCTCCCTGGAAGCACCCGAAGGGGTGCGTTTTCTCATCCGTTCCCGCGTCGTCGAGGCCGAGCCCCCGCCCGGCCGGTAGTCGTCTGGTGCACTTCCCCTGGGTCCTGGACATTTGACGAGAGATCAGGGGGCACCGTGACGCGTCGTGCTCGGCGGTTCAGAACGGTACTGACGGTTCTCTCGGCGTGGAGCGTGCTGGCCGGCGCGGCCCTCACGGGGGCGGCACCGGCCAGTGGCGCGCCCAGGGCCGTCGTCGTCGCACCGGGCGTGGAGTACAGCCAGTTCGACATCAAGGCGGCCAAGGGCGTGACACACGCCCATGTGCTGAGCGTCGACCTGAGCCATCCCCAGGTGGGCGTCGGGCTGCTGTACCCGGGGAAGGTGGCCTCGCGCGCGACCGTCTCCCGGCTCGCCACCGCCGCGGGTGCCGTGGCCGGGGTCAACGGCGACTTCTTCAACATCACCGAGACCCAGCACCCCGGCGTCGCGGCCACCGGGGCGCCGGTCGGCCCCGCGATCGCCGCCGGACACGCGCTCAAGGCCGCCGTACCGAAGGGCCAGCGCTTCGGCCCGGCCCTGCCACCGGGCACCGGCACCACGGACGTACTGGGTGTCACCGCCGACGGTACGGCCCGCCTCGACAGCGTCGCCCTCGACGGTTCCGTCACCACCGCCGGGGGCGATCTCCCGCTGCGCGGCCTCAACCAGTACGCCCTGCCGGTCGGCTCCGTGGGGGCGTTCACCTCGGACTGGGGCAGCGTCTCCCGGATGCGCGCGGTCTGCGGCACCGACACCGACCGGGCGGCGCCGTGCAGCACCGACACGCACGAGGTGCTGGTCGAGGACGGCCGTGTGGTCGGTACGGCGGGCACCCCCGGCAGCGGGGCGATCGCCGCCGGCGCGACCGTCCTGGTCGGGCGCGAGGCGGGCGCGCAGCAGCTGCGCAAGCTCGCACCCGGTGACGCGGTGGAGGTGCGGCACCTCCTCGTCTCCTCGACGGGCACGCCGTACGCCTTCGCGCTCGGCGGCTACCCGGTCCTGCGGGGCGGCCAACCGCTGCCCGGCCTCGACGCCACGACCTCGGCGGTCCGCACGGCCGCGGGCGTCGCCGACGGGGGTCGCCGCCTGCTCTTGCTCGCCCTGGACGGTGCCGCGGCCTACCGCACCGGGCTGACCATCGCCGAAATCGCCACCACCATGCGGGGCTTGGGCTCGGTCGACGCGTTCAGCCTGGACGGCGGCGGCTCCTCCACGCTCGTGGCCCGCGCCCCGGGGTCGACCACGGTCACAGTCCGCAACCACCCGACCGACGGCACGGAACGAGCCGTACCGAACGGCATCGGTGTGTTCACCAAGGCGTGACCGACGCGTTCTTCGGCTGCCGGCCCGGTGGGGCTTCTCGCGCAGTTCCCCGCGCCCCTGAAAAGCAGGGGCTGCGCCCCGTGCTTTTCAGGCCCGCAGGGCCTGGGCTTTCAGGGGCGCGGGGAACTGCGCGAGAACCCCCACGCACCCGCACCCGCCGACGCACACCCGACCCC
>NZ_JARGEE010000493.1:0-6007 GCF_033794485.1 Streptomyces sp. MB09-02B | reverse complement strand
GACACCCCCCAAGGCGCCCCCAACACCCCACCACGGCCATACGAGCGGTAACCGCACTACGCCCCGCCATCTCGGGGCACTATGACGAGGTGACCGGCGCCGAGCGGAGCGGAGCGCGCGGATCGGGTCGGGTGAC
Organism: Streptomyces sp. MB09-02B; assembly: GCF_033794485.1. NCBI lineage: Bacteria > Bacillati > Actinomycetota > Actinomycetes > Kitasatosporales > Streptomycetaceae > Streptomyces > Streptomyces sp. MB09-02B. The sequence goes on along the minus strand of NZ_JARGEE010000493.1, from coordinate 5,871 downwards.
CGGCGCGGTCCGCTCGGTGGGCCGCGCCCTCCACCTCCCGTTCACCGGCCCGGCCCGAGGCATCCGCAAGGCCACCCACGCCCACGGCGCCGGCGAGTCCGGCCTCGGCAAACTCATCGAACTCCACGGAGTGAACGGCGCCGGCGACGTGATGATCACCGTCTCCCTCGCCTCCACCGTCTTCTTCTCCGTCCCCACCGACGAGGCCCGCGGCCGCGTCGCCCTCTACCTCGCCATCACCCTCGCCCCCTTCGCCCTGCTCGCCCCGGTCGTCGGCCCCCTCCTGGACCGCCTCCCGCACGGCCGCCGCGCCGCGATGGCCGGCGCCATGCTGACCAGGGCGTTCCTCGCCCTGATCCTCGTCGGCGCCGTCGAGACCGGCCGCATCGAGATGTACCCCGCCGCCCTGGGCGTCCTCGTCGCGTCCAAGGCGTACGGCGTGGTCAGAAGCGCGGTCGTCCCCCGCCTCCTCCCGCCCCGCTTCTCCCTGGTGAAGGCCAACTCCCGGGTCACCCTCTGCGGCCTGCTCGCCACCGGCGTCGCCGCGCCCATCGGCGCCGGACTGCAGGCGCTCGGCCCCCGCTGGCCGCTCTACGGCGCCTTCCTGATCTTCATCGCCGGTACGTTCCTCTCCTTCACGCTGCCCGCGAAGGTCGACTCGGCGAAGGGCGAGGACCGGGCCCTGCTCGCGGCGGACGCCGAGCATCTGCACGGCCCGCACCGCAGCAGCACGCTCAAGCGGCCAGGCCTGCGGACGGTCGGCCCGGCGGTCACCCACGCGCTCGGCGCGAACGCCGCCCTGCGCGGCCTCTCCGGCTTCCTGATCTTCTATCTGGCGTTCCTGCTGCGCATCCATCCGCTGCACGGGCAGAGCGCGGCCCTGTCGCTGGGCATGGTGGCTGTGGCCGCCGGCACCGGAAACGCGCTGGGCACAGCCGTCGGCGCGTGGGTGAAGCAGCGTTCGCCGGAGCTGATCATCGTGACCGTCGTCGCCGTGGAACTCGCGGTGGCGATCGTGGCGGCGCTGTTCTTCGGCACGTTCTTCATCGCCGCGCTCGCCGCGGTCGCCGGTTTCTCGCAGGCCCTGTCCAAGCTGTCGCTGGACGCCCTGATCCAGCGTGACGTCCCCGAACTCGTGCGGACCTCCGCCTTCGCCCGCTCCGAGACCCTGCTGCAGATGTCCTGGGTGGTCGGCGGCGCCATCGGTATCGCCCTGCCCCTCAACGGCACCCTGGGGATGGCCGTGGCCGCCGCGATCGTCGCCGCCGGCTGGCTCACCACGGTCCGCGGTCTGCTCTCCTCCGCCCGGCACGGGCGCGCGCCCCGCGCCCGGGTCGCCTGACCGGGCGCCCGGCCGTCCGGCACGCCGTACCCCACGTAGGGGCTCCCCTGGACGGGCCAGATAGCCTTCGCCCATGACCTTCCAGCCCCGCGGCGGAGCCGCTCGTCGACACAGCCGTCGCGCCGCAGCCACTCTCGGCGCTGTCTCCGCCGGACTTCTCGTCCTGTCGGCCTGCGACGAGCCGACGCCGATGGCCACCGTCACCATCGGTACCGACTCGATCAGCTCCGAGGCCGCCTGCTACCGGACCCTCACCGCCGAGCAGGCCGTGGAGTGCACCAAGGAGAAGCCCTCCAAGTCCGTCGAGCTGCCCGAGGACGAGACCCTCCGCATCGGCGTCGACCCGGAGGTCGCGGACGCGGGCTGGACCCTGTGGATCGACGGGCGGCCGGTCGTCAACGAGACGTTCGACAAGACGTACAAGGTGTTCCCCAACCCCGGCCTCTTCGCGACCCAGCCCGGTCAGACCGCCCCGAAGTCGCTGATCATCAGCGTCGTCCAGCAGAACGCCGAAGGCTCGAAGATTGAGGGCGTGTGGAACTTCGAGCTGAAGAACCCGGACGCCTGATCCACCGCCGACACCCATGCGCATCCTCGTAGCCACCGCCGTCCCGGCCGAACGGGACGCGGTGGCACGAGCGCTCCCGGCCCCGGCGACCGAGTCCCGCCTCCCGGCCGGCACCCTGCACCGCCACCGGATCACCACCCACGGACCGGACACGCCCCCGCCCGAGAGCCCCCGCGCCACCGGCCCGCAGTACGACCTCCTCGCCGCCGGAGTGGGCCCCGCGCTCGCCGCCGCCTCCACCGCCGGCGCGCTGACCGCCGCCGTCCTGGAGGGCAGGCCCTACGGGCTGGTCGTGTCCGCCGGAATCGCGGGCGGGTTCCTGCCCGAGGCCCCCCTCGGCTCGCTCGTCCTCGCCGACGAGATCACGGCCGCCGATCTCGGCGCCGAGACACCGGACGGCTTCCTCCCGGTCACGGACCTCGGCTTCGGCACCGTCACCCACCGCCCCCCACGGGATCTCGTACACGCCGCCGCGACCGCCACCGGCGCCCGTACCGGCACCGTGCTGACCGTCTCCACGGTCACCGGCAGCGCCGGGCGCGCGGCCGAGCTGCGCGCCCGTCATCCCCGCGCGCTGGCCGAGGCGATGGAGGGCTTCGGGGTCGCCGAGGCAGCCGCCGCGCACGCCACGCCCGTCCTCGAACTGCGGGCCGTCTCCAACCCCGTGGGCCCGCGCGACCGCGCCGCCTGGCGGATCGGCGACGCCCTGACCGCACTCACCACGGCCTTCGGGAAGCTGACGCCCGTACTGGAGAGTTGGGACCCATATGAGCCCTGATCCGACCATGAGCCCTGACACGAGCCCCGCGAACGCCCCCGAGGCGGCTGGCGGCGCGCTGCGGATGGCGTACTCCCCCTGCCCCAACGACACCTTCGTCTTCGACGCCTGGGCCCACGGCCGGATCCCGGGCGCGCCCGCGCTCGACGTGACGTTCGCGGACATCGACATCACCAACGGGATGGCCGAACGCGGCGACCTCGACGCACTGAAGGTGTCGTACGCCGTCCTGCCGTACGTCCTCGACACGTACGCGCTGCTGCCGTGCGGCGGCGCGCTCGGCCGGGGCTGCGGTCCGCTGGTGCTGACGCGGGAGCCGGGGACGGACCTCACCGGCCGTACGGTGGCCGTGCCGAGCGAGCGCTCGACCGCGTACCTGCTCTTCCGCCTCTGGGCGGCGGACACCCTGCCCGGCGGGGTCGGTGAGATCGTCGTGATGCCGTTCCACGAGATCATGCCGGCCGTACGCGACGGGAAGGTCGACGCCGGACTCGTGATCCACGAGGCCCGCTTCACCTACCGGAACTACGGCCTCCACAAGCTCGCCGACATGGGCGAGCACTGGGAGGAGACGACGGGACTGCCGATCCCGCTCGGCGCGATCATCGCGAAACGCTCGCTGGGACGGGAGACCCTGACGGCGCTCGCCGAAACGGTCCGCGCCTCCGTCCGCGCGGCCTGGGACGACCCCGAAATCTCCCGCCCGTACGTCCTGGAGCACGCCCAGGAGATGGACCCGGCCGTCGCCGACCAGCACATCGGCCTGTACGTCAACGAGTTCACGGCCGACCTCGGCGAGGACGGCTACGCGGCGGTCAGGGGTCTGCTCACCCGCGCGGCGGCCGAGGGACTGGTACCGCCCCTCGGCCCGGGCGCGCTCGAATTCCCTTGAGAACGAAGGGAGTCGGTGGGAATCGGCCGGGTCACACGTCCAACTGGTCGGCCACGGCGCGCAACAGACCCGCGATCTTGTTGCCGGCGGCACGGTCGGGATAGCGGCCCCGCTCCAGCATCGGCGTGATGTTCTCCAGCAGTGTCGTCAGGTCCTGCACGATCGAGGCCAGCTCGTCGGGCTTCTTGCGCTGGGCGGCGGCGACCGAGGGGGCGGGCTCCAGGATCGTCACGGAAAGGGCCTGGTCGCCGCGCTGACCGGCGACGACTCCGAACTCGACCTTCTGGCCCGGCTTCAAGGTGTCGACACCGGCGGGCAGTACGGAGGAGTGGACGAAGACGTCACCGCCGTCGTCGCGGGAGAGAAAGCCGAAGCCCTTCTCGCTGTTGAACCATTTGACCTTGCCAGTCGGCAAAGCACACGCTCCCTCTGTCGCCGCCGGACTGGCCGGACGCCCTTGAACTGCCGTTCAGACAGCCTACCGGGGGTCTCTCCAGCCTGACACGCCTTAAAACGAGACTGAGCCCCTACCAGTGAAGGCCAAGGCTCAAAGTGGTGCAGGAAGCGTGAGGGGCTACCCAATGTGCTGGTAGAGGGTGGGGCGGGAGGCTCCAAGAGCCTCGGCAATGGCAGTGATGCTCTCCCCCTTGACCTTACGAGCCCTGGCCACCGTGAACACGTCCTCAGTGATGACGGGCGGACGGCCACCGGTACGCCCCTGAGCCTTGGCGGCGTCGAGACCAGCGCGGGTGCGCTCAACGAGCATGTCTCGCTCAAGCTCAGCAAAGGCAACCATCATCGTGAAGAGGAACTCACCTTCCTGCTTGGGCGAGTAGTTACCGGCGAGAGTTCCCATGAGGATACGGAGCGCGATTCCACGGGAGTGCAGACCCTCAGCGATCGTCAATACGTCCTTAGTTGAACGGAACCGGTTCTCGGTGTGCGCAAACTGCTCTGGACAGCACTACAGCGGGTCGTCGGACCCGCCGGTCCCCAGCCTATTGGTCCGGGGGCGGGTGACAAGACGTCGGCCGACTGTTCCCTCGCGCTGGGAACTACCCTGGTCGGGTGCGTGACAAAACCCAACCGAATTCCGCCGAACCCGGTGACCGACTGATCCGTGTCGGCGGCATCGTCTTCGTCGTCGGCGCCGTGGCCACACTGGTCACCGTGGCCCCGCTGTTCCTCGGAACGACTCCGTTCCCCGTCTACATGTTCGTCCTGAGCATGCTCATGGGGGTCGGGTTCCTCATCGCCGGTGCCGGAGTGCTCCAGTCCGTCGCGGCGGGGCGCAGAAGGGCGCGCGAGGCCCGTTTCTAGCCTTGGTACGTGGCGAGCCACGCGGGGAAGGCCGTGAGGTCCGCGAGGACGACGTCGGCGCCCGCCTCGCGCAGCTCCCGTTCGTCACAGGGGCCGGTGGCGACGGCGACCGAGTGCGCCTCCGCCGTGCGCGCGCCGCGTACGTCGCCGGTGTGGTCGCCGACGTACACGCTCGCGCCGTGCTCGCGCAGGGCGTCCGCCTTGGCCTCCGCCCACAGGTTTCCCACGACCACGTCGGGCTCGATGCCGAGGTGCTCCAGGTGCAGCTTGGCGTTCGGCTCGTACTTGGCGGTGACCACGATGGCCCGCCCGCCGGCCGCCCGGACCGCCGCGATCGCCTCCGGCGCGCCCTGCATCGCGGGGGTCGCGGTGATCGCGATGGCCGGGTACATCTCCCGGTAGAGGTCCGCCATGGCCGGGATCTCCGCCGCCGGGAACCAGTGCGCGAGTTCGTCCGCCAAGGGCGGACCCAGCCGGGTGATCGCCAGGTCGGCGTCTATGTACGCCCCCGTCCGCGCGGCGAGCGCCACGTAACAGGCGTGGATCCCCGGCCGCGAATCGATCAACGTCATATCGAGGTCGAACCCGACGGTCAGCATGCGAGAACTCATGCGGTCCATTGTGGGGGCCGGGTGGGGCACGTTGTCGGGTGCGGGCCCGGTGGGGCTTCTCGCGCAGTTCCCCGCGCCCCTGAAAGATCCAGGCCCCTGCGGGCCTGGAAGACCACGGCCCTGCGGGCCTGAAAGACGACGGTGCTGCGGGCCTGAAAGACGACGGTGCTGCGGGCCTGAAAGACGACGGTGCTGCGGGCCTGAAAGACGACGGTGCTGCGGGCCTGAAAAGCACGGGCGGTCCCTTATAGACAATTCCAAGCCCACGAGCCCGGCAGAAAACTTGTATACCGTCCTCTGCTGATACACAAAAACAGTAAAGCAAAACAGTACACGCAGAAATGATGAAGAGAAAAATGT
>NZ_JARGEE010000492.1:0-6019 GCF_033794485.1 Streptomyces sp. MB09-02B | reverse complement strand
GTTGGCTCTGATATTTTTATATGAGACAGGGGGACCTCCGCAGGGAGTGCCGGGGCCTCGCCCGCGCCGCCGTACGCCTCGACGCCCCGGCAGTGGAGGACCAGTTGGCCGGGGCCGTCGAACGGTACGGGATCACGGTCGCCTGGCAGGAGGTGATGGTGCCGACCCTGCACGCGGTGGGCCGTAGATGGGCCTCGTCCGGCGACCGCTACGTCGAGGTCGAGCATCTGCTGTCCTGGCACGTCTCCACCACGCTCCGCCGTCACACCCGGCCGCCCGCACTCCGGCACGACACCACCGGGCCCGGACCGGTCGTGCTCGCCTGTGTTCCCGGCGAACAGCACACCCTTCCACTGGAGGCCCTCAACGCGGCCCTCGGTGAACTCGGCCTGCCCACCAGGATGTTCGGCGCGGCCGTCCCCGCCGAGGCGCTCACCGCGGCGGTCGACCGGCTCGGCCCGGCGGCCGTCGTCCTGTGGGCCCAGGCCCGCTCCACGGCGAGCCTGCCCCTCGCCCGCCACGTGGCCGCCGTGCGCTGGGGTGTGAAGGGCGCCCGCCGACAGCCCCTCGTCGTGCTCGGCGGACCCGGCTGGCACGGGCACCCCGCGCCCGGGACCGTCCGGCCGTCCTCGCTGGGCGACGCGGTCGAGACGCTCGCAGGGCTGTACGGACACGTGGACCTGACGAAGTCTCCGTCCTCGGACACCGGGCCGGCTGAACCCAGGCACCAGGACCCGAGGCCGCCAGGACGATAGGCGGCAGGACCCGAGGCCGCCAGGACGACAGGCTGCAGGATCCGATGCGGACAGGATCCGATGCGGACAGGATCCCGAGCGTCAGGAGCTGCGCGCCCGGAGGAACCGTTCCCGTCCCTCCGCCAACTCCACGATCGGCTCCGGGTAGTCCAGCGCGGCTCGGTCCAACCCGGGCAGCTTCCACGGTTCGTGCACCGCCGGACCCGGGACGTCCGCCAGCTCCGGCACCCAGCGCCGTACGTACTCCCCCTCCGGGTCGTACCGCTTCGCCTGGGTGACCGGGTTGAGGACCCGGTAGGGGCGGGTGTCCGTGCCGGTCCCCGCCACCCACTGCCAGTTGAGCTGGTTGTTGGCCACGTCACCGTCGACGAGGAGGTCCAGGAAGTACCGGGCGCCCACGCGCCAGTCGACGTACAGCGTCTTGGTCAGGAAGCTCGCGGTCAGCAGACGGCCGCGGTTGTGCATCCAGCCCTCGTGGCGCAGTTGGCGCATGGCCGCGTCGACCACCGGGTAGCCGGTGCGGCCCTCCCGCCACGCCTCGACCTCGTCCGGAGCGGATCGCCAACGGTCGTGCCTGGCCCGGTAGTCCACGGACGCTGCATCCGGCCGCACTGCCAGCACCTGGCGGTTGAAGTCCCGCCACGCGAGCTGCCGCACGAACGCCTCGGCACCCGGACCGCCCGCCCCGCGCGCCCGGTGGACCAGCTCGACGGGGGAGAGCGTGCCGAAGTGCAGATGCGGCGAGAGCCGGGACGTCGCGTCGCCCGCCAGGTCGTCGTGCCGGTCCTCGTACGCCTCGATGCCGGACCGCAGCCAGGCGGTGAGCCGCGCCCGGCCCTCCGCCTCACCGCCGGCCGCCAGCTGCGGGGACAGGCCGGACAGCCCTGCCCGCGAGGGCGGCTCCTCCGAGCCGATCCCCTCCGGCACCCGCACTGCCCCCGGCGCGGTCAGGGGGTCGCGCAGGCGCTGCCGGGACCAGCGGTCGAAGTACGGCGTGAACACCGAGAAGTGGTCCGACGAGACCGGAGTCACCGTGCCGGGATCCACGGCGGTCGTCACCGTCTCGTGCACGTGCAGCCGTACGCCCTCGGCCTCCAGGGCGCGCCGCAGTTTCTCTTCGCGCCGCTGGGCGTACGCGCCGGCGTCGGCCGCCAGATGCACCTCGTCCGCCTCCGCCTCGGCGGCGACCTTGCACACCTCCTCCACGACGTCGCCGGAACGCACCACCAGCCGGCCGCCCCGCTCACGCAGTCCCGCGTCGAGGTCGCGCAGACAGTCGGCGAGGAACGCCAGCCGGTTGGGCACCGCGAACCCGGCCGCGGCCACGGCCCGGTCACGCACGAACAGGGGGACCACCTGCCGCGATCCGTCGAGCGCCGCGCGCAGCGGCGGATGGTCGTGCAGCCGCAGATCGGAGGTGAACAGGACGACCGAGACGTTCATGGACGGGCTCCGGGGAAGAGAAACGGATCAGACGGGTCAGCCGGGCCAGACGGGCCAGGCGCTCACGGGGCGTGCCGCCGCGCACCATGGCGTTGCGGGGCCACGCTCCACCGGTACGCGGTCGCGCACCCCGCGCCCGGCGTCGCGGCCCTCGACATCACTTCCACCGCCGGGGCGGTCACGGATGCGCCCGGGGAGCATCGCCGCGCGTTCGGGTGATCGGTACGGCGACTACGCTGACCGCGTGGCCACAGTGAACGATCCCGCTCGGCAGCCGGGGGACGGCGGGGGCGCCGTCTCCGGGGCGCCGACCGACCTGCACGCCTTCGCCGTGGCGCTGCGCCGGATGAACGGTGAGATCAACCGGCTGGTGCACGCCTTCGCCGGCGACCACGGACTGCACGCGACGGACGTCCAGGCGCTCGCGGCGATCCTGGACGCGGAGGCGCCCATGACGCCGAAGCGTCTACGTGAACACCTCGGGCTGACCTCGGGCGCGGTCACCGCGTGCGTCGACCGGCTGGAGCGCGCCGGACACGTCCGCCGGGTCCGGGAGAGCGCCGACCGACGGGTGGTCCACCTGTACTACGCGGCCGACGCGCGAGGGGCGGCTCGTACTCACTTCCGGCCCCTCGCAGCGGCGACCGAGGAGCTGGGCGCGGGCGCCGACGACCCCCGCTGAATCCGGGCCGGATCGGTGCCTCTAGGATCAACGGCCAAGTAGCTCAATCATTGAGATTGTTTTTCGTTGAGTCATCTGCTTGGGTCACCCGTCGAGGCACCTCCGCCCGGACTCTGGAGCACCATGTCCCGCCCCGCCGATCCGCCCGCCGGCTCGTCCCCCTCCTGCTGATCGCCGTCTGGCTCGTCGTCGGAGGGATCCTCGGCCCGTACGTCGGGCGTCTCGGTGAGGTCGCCACCAACGACCAGCCGCGTTCCTCCCACGCAGCGCCTAATCCACCGAGGTCATCACCGCGCAGCGGGCATTCCGGCAGGACGAGACGCTGCCGGCCGTCGTCGTGTGGACGGGGGACGGTCTCGCGGAGCGGCGGGCCACGGCCGACCGCCTCCTCGTCTCCCTCGCCGACACCCCCGGGGTCACGGGAGAGGCCTCGCCCGCACTCCTCTCGCAGGACGGTGACGCGCCGCCTTCATCGTGGGCCTACGGTGTCCTCCTGGACACCCTCGTGGTGCGCTCGCTGCTGGTGCCGGCGCTGGTACGGGACATCGGGGAGCGCGCCTGGTGGCCGGGGAGGGCGGGTCCGGGCGAGGCGGCCCAGCAGGCCGACCGGTGAGACGCGAGCGCGCCCGGGTCGGGTCAGGGGCCGCGAGTCCGAGGTCGAACAACCCCTCCAGCGGTGCCCGTTGAGTGTCGATCTGCCGCGCGCCGACATGCCCAGGCGGGCCAGGGCCCGGCGCAGCGAAACGAGGCTGGTCAACTCCGGGATCTACTCCGGCTGTTCCGTTCGCGCGGCAGCGGAATGCGTGCCGATTTCCGGCCCGTTCAAGGGTTTCCCCATTGCACCTTCGTAAATTGATGGTCCGGGATACGAGACCGGTCGGGTTCTCCTTGACTCCCGTCGACGGCGGCTGCCACGATCGACGCCATGACGATGCGACTGGACCTCACGCGGCGACGCCATGTCGACCTCGCGCGCGTCTCCAGCGCCTCCTGTCGCGCCGCGGCCTGATCACCCTTCCCGATCCGCCGCGCTTTTCCGCATTCCCCGCTGAATTCACCGCGCCCGCACACATCTTGCGGCGTTCGAGCGCGTTGCCGGGCATCTCCGTGCACCCACGGAATTCCGCGTGCCCGAAAACCCTCCGAACCGTCGAGACCGGCGCAGCCACCTCCGTAGGCCCCGACCGCCTCTGACACGACCGCTCCCTTCCGGGGTCCCGTCCGCACGGGCGCCCCGGGTTCCCAGAAAGAGGACCCCATGGCCACCGTTCTGTCCGTCTCCGGCAGCCCTTCCGTCTCCTCCCGCACCGCGAAGCTCGTACGTCACCTGGACACCCGGCTGATCGCCCAGGGCCACGAGGTCGTGCCCCTCGACATCCGCACCATCCCCGCCCAGGCCCTGCTCGGCGCGGACTTCACCCACCCCGCCATCGTCGAGGCCACCGAACTCTTCGAGCGGGCCGACGGCGTCGTCATCGCCACCCCCGTCTACAAGGCGGCGTACTCCGGAGTCCTCAAGGCCCTGCTCGACCTGCTCCCGCAGTACGCCCTCACCGGCAAGACGGTGCTGCCCCTGGCCACCGGCGGCACCACCGCCCATGTCCTCGCCCTCGACTACGCCCTGCGGCCGGTCCTCAGCTCCATGGGCGCGCGGCACATCGTCCCCGGCTGGTTCACCCTCGACAAGGACATCACCGTGGGGGAGGACGGCAAGGTCACGGTGGCCCCTGCCGCCGCCCAAGCCCTCCGCCAGGTCGTCGACCAGTTCCTGACCGCGCTCGGCCCGGCGCCGGTACTGGCCGCCGCGAGCTGACCTCTGCGCGGGCGCGGCCGTCTCAGTACGCGGCCGACAGCGAGGCGAGGTGGGCGCGGCGAACCTCGGGCGTCTGGCCTTGGACCAGGAGGAACATGGCCTCGCGGGCGAGGCGTTGGGCGCGGCTGTCCAGGTCGATGGCGCGCCCGCCGCCGGCGACCACCGCCGCGGTCGTCGACGTGCGCATCAGGTCGAAGGCCTTCGTCTTGAGGGCCAGCCGCTCCTCCATGTGCTCGTGCGGCGCCGGATGGTCGGCGAGGGCGTACGCCTGCCGCCGGACCTTGTCGAGCCGCAGCCGGAGCGCCTTGGTCGTGGGGTCGTCCTGGTCCAGCAGGCCGAGGGCCGACTCGGCGACCCCGAACACCGCAGGCGAGGCGTTCGTCGGCTTGGGGCGGTCGCTCGCCGCCCACGACTCGTACGGCGCGTGCAGGGCCACGGCGTCGTCGGGGACCCACAGCCCGTCGAGTTCGAGCGAGACCGTACGGGCGGCGGTGAGCGCCGCGAGCCGCATGGGCGCCGAGGCTCGCAGCCCGGTCTGCGGACGGGCCTCCGTGAACGCGAACACCACCTCGTCCGCGTCCGTCACCCCGGCCAGCAGCATCACATCGTTGAGCCCCCAGCCGGTGTACCAGGGGACCGTGCCGTGGAACCGCCAGCCGCCACGCCTGGGCACCGCCCGGACCGGGACCCGCGGGTACCGGCGCAGGTGCGCGTACGCGACGCCGGACAGCAACTCGCCGGTGGACAGTTTCCCCAACAGGTGCTTCTGGGCCGGGGGTTCGCTCTTCGCCAGGGTGAGCACGGGGGTGTGGTGCTGGGCCTGCACGAACCACGTGGAGCAGCAGGCCCCCGCCAGGATCTCGGCGATCTCCCGCGCCACCGAGTTGGGCGCACCCGACCCGCCGTGAGCCTCCGGCGCGCTCACCCCGAGCAGCCCGGACCGCTTGATCGCCTGGATGGTGCTCGTGGGCACGCCCTCCTGGTCGACGCGCTCCGCCTGGGGCGCGAGGACCTCGGCGGCGAGTTCGCGCGCCTGGACGACGAGGGGGTGCGGTGACGTGGTCATGGGGTGATTCTCCCCGGCCCGGGTACCAAAGATCACATCATCGGGACCGGAAGATCACATGCTCTCCATCCGTCTCGCATGGCATGTGACCTGCGCCACGTCGGTCAGTTGGCCGGTCGCCGGTCGCCGGTTACGGGGGCGCGGCTTTGGCTGCTGGCTCGGCTGTCCCGGGCGGGAGTTGACTGGTCTACACCCTTGACTGGTACAGACCAACGCGCTTGAGTGTGCCCCACACCCCCACCACGGCCGCCCCCACGCCG
>NZ_JARGEE010000491.1:0-6020 GCF_033794485.1 Streptomyces sp. MB09-02B | reverse complement strand
CGACGCCGTCCGCACCCCCATGCAGTGGACCCCCGACCGCAACGCCGGCTTCTCCTCCTGCGATCCGGGGCGGCTGTCGCTGCCGACGATCATGGACCCGGTCTACGGCTACCAGGTCACCAACGTCGAGGCGTCGATGTCGTCGCCCTCGTCGCTGCTGCACTGGACCCGCCGCATGATCGAGATCCGCAAGCAGAACCCGGCCTTCGGCCTCGGCACCTACACCGAACTCCCCTCGTCCAACCCGTCCGTGCTCGCCTACCTGCGCGAACACGGGGACGACCTGGTGCTGTGCGTGAACAACTTCTCGCGTTTCGCGCAGCCCACGGAACTCGATCTGCGCGCCTACGAGGGACGCCACCCCGTCGAACTCATCGGCGGAGTCCGCTTCCCCGCCATCGGTGAACTGCCCTACCTCCTCACCCTCGCGGGCCACGGCTTCTACTGGTTCCGCCTGCGCAAGGACGCCGTGTAATCCCGACCGGAATCCCGGGCGGGCCGGTTTCCCCCGGCCCGCCCGGGGCACGCAGACAGGAAACCCCGCCCCCGGGGAAAGGACGCGATTCCATGTCGGAAGCCGCTTCGCACTCCACCGCGACAAGTCCTGCACCACCGCCCGTCGCACCCTCGACAGCCGGGCTGCTCACCTCGCTGGAGCCGCTGCTGCGCGAGTGGCTGCCACGGCAGCGCTGGTTCGCGGGGAAAGGGCGACCGGTCACCGGGTTCAGCCTGGTGGCGGCGACGGAACTGCTGCCGGTGGGCGCCGCCAAGGCCGGGCTGCTGCATCTCCTCGTCCGGGCCCACCAGCCCCTGGTGCCGTCCCAGGGGGCCCCGGCCCACCCCGGCGACTGCTACCAACTGCTGCTCGGCGTACGCGAGACACTGCCGCCACGGCTGGCTCCCGCGCTGATCGGGCACGTGGCGGAAGGGCCACTGGCCGGGCGGACGGTGTACGAGGGGCTGCACGATCCGCGTCTCGCCGATGTGCTGCTGGAAGCGCTGCGCTCGAAAGCACGTGTCGGGGAGCTGCGCTGCGAACGGGACATGCGGTGTGACATTCCCGAGGGTCTGGTGCCCCGCCTGGCCACCGCCGAGCAGTCCAACTCCTCCCTCGTCTACGGCGATACGTTCATCCTCAAGCTGTTCCGCAGGGTCGTCCCCGGGGCCAACCCCGATCTCGAACTGCCTCTGAAGCTGTCCCGCGAGAACTGCCCCCGGGTACCGGCGCCGGTGGCATGGATGGTGGCGGACCTGGGCCGCGCCGGCGACCCCGACGGCCATCACGTCCTGGGTGTCCTGCAACCGTTCCTGCACGGCGCGGCGGACGGCTGGGAACTGGCGCTGAGCATGCTGTCCAAGGGCGAGGACTTCACCGCCGAGGCCCGGGCGCTCGGGCGGGCCACCGCCGAGGTGCACACCGCGCTGACGCGCGCCCTGCCCACGGCCACCCTGTGCCGTCCCCAAATAGCGGCGCTCGTCGAGGGAATGACCGAGCGCCTGGAGGCCGCCGCGCAGGCCGTACCCGCGCTGCGGCCGTACGCGCCCGGTCTGCACACGGCCTTCGAGGCACTGTCCGCCCTGGCCACCGAGGGGAGCACCTGGACGGCGCAGCGCATCCACGGCGACCTGCACCTCGGGCAGTGTCTGCGCTCACCGTCCGGGGAGTGGTCTCTCATAGATTTCGAGGGCGAACCGTCCAAGCCGCTGGCCGAGCGGCGGATGCCACAGCCCGTCGCCCGCGACATCGCCGGCATGCTCCGCTCCTTCGACTACGCCGCGCACTCCCTCCAGCCCCCGGCCGCCGACTGGGCGACCGCGTGCCGGGCCGCGTACTGCTCCGGGTACGCGGATGTCGCCGGGGTCGATCCGCGGACCGATCCCGTGCTGCTGCGCGCGTACGAGACCGACAAGGCCGTGTACGAGGTCCTCTACGAGGCCCGGCACCGCCCCGACTGGCTCCCGGTACCCCTGGCCGCGGTCCACCGCCTGGCCACGGACCCCTGCACCGACACCACCCCCTGACACCACCCCTCCCGAGGAGACCGTCCCTGTGACTCCCCGCCCGCCGTCCGACGACAGCACACAGCACCCCGACACCGGGGCCGAAGTACCGGGCCCGGTGAAGAAGACGGCCGCGAAGAAGACGGCCACGACGACGAAGAAGACGGCCGCGAAGAAGGCGACGGCAGCGAAGAAGGCCGTCGCCAAGAAGGCGACGGCGAAGAAGACGGCGACGCGGACGACCACCGGGGGTGGTGGCGAGGCCGCGCCGGCAAAGACGGCGGAGGGCGCGGGCACGGCGGCGGAGGAGGCCGTCACCACGCAAGCCATCACCACGAAAGCCGTCGCCAAGAAGACGACGGCGAAGAAGGCCGCGGCGAAAAAGGCCCCGGCCGCGAAGAAGACCGTGACGAAGAAGGCGGTCGGGAAGAAGACCGCAGCCAAGAAAACCACGACCAGGAAAACCACTGCTCAGAAGACCACGGCCGGGAGGACGACGGCCGGGAAGGCCGTCACCGTTGGTGCCGCCACCGCCGGGGACGTCACCGCAGGAGTCGTGACCGCCGACGGTGCCGCCGAGAAGACCGTGGCCGAGAAGACCGCCGCCAAGACCACCGTCGCGAGAAAGACCGTCGCGAAGAAGGCGGCCGCCACCACGGCCGCCCCCAAGAAAGCGGTCGCGAAGAAGGCCTCCGCGGTCACGAAGAATGCCTTCGCGAAGAAAGCCGGGGCCGCGTCCGAGTCGGCCGTGACCGAGCCGTCCGCCGCCGTGTCGGTGCTGGCCGGGTCGTCGACCACGCCCCCCGGAGCGACCGTCCCCCACCAGGCCACCTCCGAGCCGGCCGGCCCCGACCCCGTGGTCCCCAAGCAGGCCGCCGCCGAGCCGGTGCTCGACGAAGCCACGCTCGCCGCACCGGTCGGCTCCGAGGCCACCGCGTCCCCCCTCGCCCAGCCCGCCTTCTCCCCCGCCATGGACGGCGCCGACCGGGAGCGGTTGCTGGCCGGTACGCATCATGAGCCGCACGCCGTGCTCGGAGCCCATCCCGCGCCCGGTGGTGTGGTGTTCCGGGCGTTCCGCCCGTACGCCCTCGCGGTGAGCGTGACGGTGGGGTCGTTGCGGGCGGAGCTCCACGACGACGGCGGCGGCTTCTTCTCCGCGCTGCTGCCGCTCCGGGACGTTCCGGAGGGCTACCGGCTGCTGGTGTCGTACGAGGGGACGGAGCAGGAGACCGAGGACGCGTACCGTTTCCTGCCCTCGATCGGTGAGCTGGACCTGTATCTCATCGGTGAGGGGCGGCACGAGGAGCTGTGGCGGGCGCTCGGAGCCGAGCCGATGACCCACCAGGGCGTCACCGGCACCCGCTTCACGGTGTGGGCGCCGAACGCGCGCGGCGTACGCGTCGCCGGGACCTTCAACTTCTGGGACGGCACGGGCTTCCCGATGCGTTCGCTGGGCTCCTCGGGCGTGTGGGAGCTGTTCGTGCCCGGGATCGGCGAGGGTGAGCTGTACAAGTACGAGATCACCCGGCAGGACGGTTCGCGGACGCTCCGGGCCGACCCGCTGGCCCGGCGTACGGAGGTCCCGCCCGCCACGTCGTCCGTCGTGTACGCCTCGCACTACGAGTGGGGCGACGAGGAGTGGCTGGCGAGGCGTGCCGAGACCCCCGCGCACGAGGCACCGTTCTCGGTCTACGAGGTCCATCTGCCGTCCTGGCGCCCTGGGCTGACGTATCGTCAACTCGCCGAGCAGCTTCCGGCGTACGTCTCCGATCTCGGCTTCACGCACGTCGAACTGCTGCCCGTCGCCGAGCATCCCTTCGGCGGATCCTGGGGCTACCAGGTCACCGGGTTCTACGCCCCGACGGCCCGCCTCGGCACCCCGGACGACTTCAAGTACCTGGTCGACGCCCTGCACCGGGCCGGGATCGGGGTGCTGATGGACTGGGTGCCGGCGCACTTCCCGCGTGACGACTGGGCGTTGGCGGAGTTCGACGGGCGCCCGCTGTACGAGCACGAGGACCCGGCGCGGGCGGCGCACCCCGACTGGGGGACGCTGGAGTTCGACTACGGGCGCCGCGAGGTGCGCAACTTCCTGGTGGCGAACGCCGTCCACTGGTGCGAGGAGTACCACATCGACGGGCTGCGGGTGGATGCCGTCGCGTCGATGCTGTACCTCGACTACTCGCGCGAGCCGGGTCAGTGGACGCCCAACGAGCACGGCGGCCGGGAGAACCTGGACGCGGTGGCCTTCCTCCAGGAGATGAACGCCACCGTGTACCGGCGGGTGCCGGGTGTCGTGACGATCGCGGAGGAGTCCACGGCCTGGGACGGTGTCACGCGTGCCACCCACCACACCGGTCCGGGCGGCTTCGGGGGACTCGGCTTCGGCCTGAAGTGGAACATGGGCTGGATGCACGACTCCCTGGACTACATGGCCAAGGACCCGATCCACCGCAAGCACCACCACCACGAGATGACCTTCTCGATGGTGTACGCGTACAGCGAGAACTACGTCCTGCCCATCTCCCACGACGAGGTGGTGCACGGCAAGGGCTCGCTGGTGTCGAAGATGCCGGGCGACTGGTGGCAGCAGCGGGCCAACCATCGCGCGTACCTGGGCTTCATGTGGGCCCACCCGGGCAAGCAACTGCTCTTCATGGGGCAGGAGTTCGCCCAGGGTGCGGAGTGGTCGGAGGCGCACGGGCCGGACTGGTGGCTGCTCGATCCGGCGTACGGCGCGGAGGCGGACCACCGGGGGGTGCGGGATCTCGTCCGTGACCTCAACGCGGTGTATCGGCGCACCCCGGCGCTGTGGGAGCAGGACACGCGGCCGGCGGGGTTCTCCTGGATCACGGGGGACTCGGCGGACGACAACGTGCTGGCGTTCCTGCGGTTCGCCGAGGACGGGAGTCCGTTGCTGGCGGTCTCGAACTTCTCGCCGGTGGTGCGGCAGGACTATCGGCTGGGGGTTCCCGAGGATGTGCCTGCGTGGCGGGAGGTGTTGAACACGGACGCGGGTGCGTACGGCGGGACGGATGTGACGGCGTCCGACCCGGTGAAGCCGGAGCCCCACGCCTGGCACGGCCACCCCGCCAGCATCCGCGTGACACTCCCCCCACTCACCACCCTCTGGTTCCGCCCGGCCTGACAAACCCCGCACCCAGAAGGGGCTGCGCCCCTTCGACCTGGGTGCGTTGTCGGGTGCGGGTCGGTGGGGGCTGGTCGCGCAGTTCCCCGCGCCCCTCAAAAAGCAGGGGCTGCGCCCCGTGCTTTTTGATGAAGGGCCGAAGGCACCTTCGGGGGCGCGGGGAACTGCGCGAGAAGCCCCCCACCGGACCCGCACCCCGACAACGCACCCTCGATTCGAGGCACCTCTTCCGGTACCAAGCTTCATCGGCTCTGGCGAAGTCACGCCGGGAGGAAACTCGGCCACCAGGGTGGGACGTTGCCCGGGCACAACGGGGCGGGGTAGGAGTCCGGCATGCCGAGCCATGTGACGAGGAACCAGGTGAACCACAGGGTGAAGATGAGCCCTGCGGTACGGGCTGCCCTGCCATGACGTCTTCCCAGAGTGCTGTGCAGGATCACCCACGGAACCACAGCGGCGATCCATATGAGAGGCGCAAGAACCAGCAGAGCCATGCCATTGGTTACGCCGTTTCCGATGTCACAAGCGGCCCATGCCCTCCCGATCGCAGCAGTGGACACCACTGCGGTCAGTCCACCGAAGAGGACACCAGAGCCAGTGCCCCTGAACCGGCGGCTCGGAGTACCCGACGGTTCTGTCCCCACGCCCATCTCCCCCTCCTCGTCCTGAATGCGGCACACACAGCCGAGAGGAGTCAGCCGCTCCTCCTGCCGGGCATCATCCGCCGCAACGCCCCCAACAACCCCCCTTAACCACCTCCCGGACCCCACGAGCAGGGCAAAAACTTCTTTTGCCTCTTTCGTCTTAAAAAAAAAAAATGGAAAAGCCATAACCACGTGAAAGTATAGTAGTGTAAGAATGACGGCGTATG
>NZ_JARGEE010000490.1:0-6044 GCF_033794485.1 Streptomyces sp. MB09-02B | reverse complement strand
CCCCGGCACCCTGGCACGCTCGGCACCCCGCGCCGGCAGAGCGGCGGCGTCGGCACGCCTCCTGCGCCATGCGGCCCGCACGGTGCGCAGCCCCTGCGCAGCCCCCGCCGAACCGATCGCTTTCACCGAACGCACCAGGTCACGACCGTCCATGGGGCTCACCATGCCATTGACCGGCCCATTCGTGTGAACCGTTCAACTTCCGTTCACCCACGGTGCCGCCACATGTTCATGTCGCCGTCCGACAGCGGCTCACCCTGGTGCGGAAGTCGATCACATGGCATCGTCCGTGTCAGCCGCGTCACGCGCACACCCCTGCCCGTACGCGCCCGACGCACACCACGCGCACAGTCCCGGGAGCCACCCCATGACCTCAGCGAACCCCTCGCCGCTCTGGCAACCCGACGCGGAACGCATCGCCCGGGCCCAGATCTCCGCGTTCCAGTCCTGGGCCGCCGAACACCACGGAGCCCCCGCCGAGGGCGGATACCCGGCCCTGCACCGCTGGTCCGTCGACGAACTCGAGACGTTCTGGAAAGCCGTCACGGAGTGGTTCGACGTACGGTTCTCCACCCCCTACGCGCGCGTGCTCGGCGACCGCGCCATGCCCGGCGCCGCGTGGTTCCCCGGCGCCACCCTCAACTACGCCGAACACGCCCTGCGCGCCGCCGACACCCGCGCCGACGAACCGGCCCTGCTCCACGTCGACGAGACCCACGGACCCCGCCCCGTGACCTGGGCGGAGCTGCGCCGCCAGGTCGGCTCCCTAGCCGCCGAACTGCGCGCCCTCGGCGTACGCCCCGGCGACCGCGTCAGCGGCTACCTCCCGAACATCCCGCAGGCCGTCGTCGCCCTCCTCGCCACGGCCGCCGTCGGCGGCGTCTGGACCTCCTGCGCCCCCGACTTCGGCGCCCGCAGCGTCCTCGACCGCTTCCAGCAGGTCGAACCCGTCGTCCTGTTCACCGTCGACGGCTACCGCTACGGAGGCAAGGAACACGACCGCCGCGACACCGTCGCCGAACTCCGCCGCGAACTGCCCACCCTGCGCGCCGTGGTGCACATCCCCGTCCTCGGCACCGCAGCCCCCGAGGGCGCCCTGGAATGGGCCGCCCTGACCTCCGCGGACGTGGCACCCACCTTCGACCAGGTCCCGTTCGACCACCCCCTGTGGGTGCTCTACTCGTCCGGCACCACCGGCCTGCCCAAAGCCCTCGTCCAGTCCCAGGGCGGAATCCTCGTCGAACACCTCAAACAACTCGGCCTGCACTGCGACCTCGGCCCCGAGGACCGCTTCTTCTGGTACACCTCCACCGGCTGGATGATGTGGAACTTCCTCGTCTCCGGCCTCCTCACCGGCACCACCGTCGTCCTGTACGACGGCAGCCCCGGGTACCCCGACACGGGCGCCCAGTGGAGCGTCGCCGAACGCACCGGCGCCACCCTCTTCGGCACCTCCGCCGCCTACGTCATGGCCTGCCGCAAGGCCGACGTCCACCCCGGCCGCGACTACGACCTCTCCCGCGTCCAGTGCGTCGGCACCACCGGCTCCCCGCTCCCGCCCGACGGCTTCCGCTGGCTCCACGACGAGGTCCGCGAAGACCTCTGGATCGCCTCCGTCAGCGGCGGCACCGACGTGTGCTCCTGCTTCGCGGGAGCCGTCCCCACCCTCCCGGTCCACATCGGCGAACTCCAGGCCCCCGGCCTCGGCACCGACCTCCAGTCCTGGGACCCCAGCGGCACACCCCTCGTCGACGAGGTCGGCGAACTGGTCGTCACCAACCCCATGCCGTCCATGCCGATCCACTTCTGGAACGACCCCGACGGCACCCGTTACCACGACAGCTACTTCGACACCTACCCCGGCGTCTGGCGCCACGGCGACTGGATCACCCTCACCTCCCGGGGCTCCGTCGTGATCCACGGCCGCTCCGACTCCACGCTCAACCGCCAAGGTGTCCGCATGGGCTCGGCCGACATCTACGAAGCCGTCGAACGCCTCCCCGAGATCAAGGAGTCCCTCGTCGTCGGTATCGAAGAGCCCGACGGCGGCTACTGGATGCCCCTCTTCGTCCAACTCGCCCCGGGAGCAACGCTCGACGAGGCCCTCCTCGCCCGCATCAAGCGCACCATCCGCGAACAGCTCTCACCCCGGCACGTCCCCGACGAGGTCATCGAGGTCCCCGGCGTCCCGCACACCCTCACCGGCAAACGCATCGAGGTCCCCGTCAAACGCCTCCTCCAGGGCACCCCGCTGGAGAAGGCGGTCAACCCGGGCTCCATCGACAACCTCGACCTCCTGCGCTTCTACGAGGACCTGGCCCGCGAGCGCCTCTGACCCCCGCTCGCGACCGCGTTGTCAGTGCCCTCGATTACTGTGAGTGAGCATTGATCGACCGTTCGCACAGGGGGAGAACATGGCACGCACCGACCACCAGAGCATGCGCCGCGTCCTGCGCCGCGAGATCGCGGGCACCATCGGCCTGCTGGCCGACGAACACGACTTCACCGCGATGCGGCGCTACCGCAGCTTCACCTTCGCCGACCACACGACCTACCTCCGACACGTGGAAGCCCTGCTCAGGACCCTCTCCGCGCAGGGCAACCACACGACGGTCGCCCTCTTCGACCCCGAGGAGTACGCCGAGTTCTGCGCCGACACCGGCCTCGAACCCGACACCCCCTCCAGCCGCACCCGCTTCACCGCCGAGCTGGCCGCGACGGGCGCCGCCGTCCCGTACGAAGGACAGCCCCTCACCGAGCTCGTCCCCGACCTGATCGACGAAGCCGTCCGCCTCGCCACCTGGGAGTACGCCACCACGCGCCTCGCCCAGATCGGCGACTGCGCCTCCTGCGGCGAGGACATCGGACGCGCGTCCTTCTCCCGCGCCATGCACCTGCTCAAGCGCATCCTCGACACCGCCGGCCCGGGTGAACGCCACCTCGTCTGCAGCGTCTCGGCCGAACCCCAGGCGCTGGCCGCCGTCCTCCACGTGGAAGAGGACACCGACGGAGCCACCCGGCTCGACGAGTCCGAAGCCCTGGAGTTCGCCACCGTCCTCGCTCTCGGCCTCGCCACCGCGAGCCCCGGCGGACTCGTCATGCGCACCACCTCCCCGGACCGGACCGACCGCGTCTACGGCTGGCGCCTGCGCGGCGACGACCTGGCACCCCTCACAGCGGGAGAGGTCTTCGACGCCTACTGCACCGACAGGGAATCCGGAGACCTCGTCTCACCGGAGTCCGGCGTCGACTACGGCACCCCACCCGACCTCGGGGACGACCTCGGCAAGGGAGGCCCGGCTCCGCACGGCCACACCCGCTGAACGGGGGGGGCGCCCCACCCGAAGGTGGAGCGCCCCTCGCGCCGGCCGGTCCTCACTGGCTACTCGCCCGACAGCACCGCCTGCGCCGCGCCCCGCGCCTCCTCGGCGGTGTCCGTCGCACGGGCGGCAGCCGCGGCCCGCTCGCACTGCGCCAGCGTGTACTTCGCCAAGGTCGCCCGCACATACGGAATCGACGCCGCACCCATGGAGAGGGAGGTGACCCCCAGACCGGTCAGCACACACGCGAGCAGCGGATCCGACGCCGCCTCACCGCAGACACCACAGCTCTTGCCCTCGGCCTTCGCCGCCTCGGCGGACAGCGCGACGAGGTCGAGCAGCGCCGGCTGCCACGGGTCCTGGAGCCGCGACACCGCCCCCACCTGCCGGTCGGCCGCGAACGTGTACTGCGCGAGGTCATTGGTCCCCAGCGAGAGGAACTCGACCTCCTGCAGGATCGACCGCGCCCGCAGCGCCGCCGACGGGATCTCGACCATGGCACCGAACTTGGCCCGCAGCCCGGCCTCACGACACGCGTCGGCGAACGCCTTGGCGTCTGTGCGGTCCGCGACCATCGGCGCCATGACCTCGAGATAGACCGGCAGGCCTTCGGCGGCCTTCGCGAGCGCCGTCAGCTGCGTCCGCAGCACCTCGGGGTGATCGAGGAGCGTCCGCAGGCCACGCACACCGAGGGCCGGGTTCGGCTCGTCGGCCGGCGTGAGGAACTCCAGCGGCTTGTCTGCGCCGGCGTCGAGCACCCGCACGACCACACGCCCCTCGGGGAAGGCCTCCAGCACCTGGCGGTACGCCTCGACCTGCTTCTCCTCGGACGGCGCCGCCTTGCTGTCGTCCAGGAAGAGGAACTCGGTCCGGAACAGCCCGACCCCCTCGGCCCCGGCCTCCACGGCCGCCGGCACATCAGCGGGGCCGCCCACATTGGCCAGCAGCGGAACCCGGTGCCCGTCGGAGGTCGCGCCGGGCCCGCTCGACGCGGCCAGCGCGGCCTTCCGCGCCGCAGCGGCGGCCTCCAGCTCGGCCTTCTTCTCCGCGCTCGGGTTCACGAAGATCTCACCGGTGCTGCCGTCCACGGCGATCACCGTGCCCTCGGCGAGCTCCCCGGCACCCGGCAGCGCCACCACGGCCGGCACCCCGAGCGCCCGCGCCAGAATCGCACTGTGACTCGTCGGCCCACCCTCCTCGGTGACGAACCCGAGGACGAGCGTCGGATCGAGCAGCGCCGTGTCCGCGGGCGCCAGGTCGCGAGCGATGAGAACGTACGGCTCGTCGCTGTCCGGCACCCCCGGCATCGGAACTCCGAGCAGCCGGGCGACGATACGATTCCGCACATCGTCGAGGTCGGCCACGCGACCCGCGAGGTACTCGCCGGCCCCGGCCAGCAGCGCCCGATACGCGGCGAAGGCGTCGTAGACACCACGCTCCGCCGTGCTCCCCACGGCGATACGTCGCTCCACATCCGCCATCAGCTCCGGGTCCTGGGCCATCAGCGCCTGGGCCTCCAGTACGGCCTGGGCCTCACCCCCGGCCAGATTGCCGCGCGCCATAAGATCGGCGGCCACCGCGTCCACTGCCTTACGGGCACGTCCCTGCTCGCGCTCCGCGTCCTCTGCCGGAATCTGCTTGGCGGGCGGCTCCAGCACCGCCGTCCCCATGTGCCGAACCTCGCCGATCGCCACACCGTGGCTCACACCGACGCCTCGCAGCGTTGTCTCCATCTCACCTGTCTCCGTTAGTGCGGCGGGTCCCGCCGCCGCGATGGTTGTGGAACTTGCGATCCGGTACGGCCACGACGTCACCGCCAGCCGAAGAGCGTGTCGCCGCCCTTGACCTCGCCGTCCTCGCGGAGCTCGGTGAGGGAGTCGGCCGTGGCCTCCAGGGCCACGACGGGGCAGATGGGCGACTTGCCCGTGGCCTCCACGGCGGCGGGGTTCCAGCGCACCACGGCCTGACCGCGTCGCACGGTGTCGCCCTTGTTCACGAGCAGCTCGAAGCCCTCACCGTTCAGCTGCACGGTGTCGATACCGAGGTGTGTCAGCACACCGTGTCCCTCGCCGTCTACGACGACGAAGGCGTGCGGGTGCAGGGAGACGACGACCCCGTCGACGGGAGCGACGGCGTCCCCAGCCTCACGCACGGGGTCGATCGCCATGCCGGGGCCGACCATCGCTCCCGAGAACACGGGATCCGGTACGGCGGCCAGTCCGATGGCGCGTCCTGCGAGAGGGGACGTCACGGTGGTCATGGGAAGCCTCCCAGGTGGGGATCTATGAGACACCGTCCCGCTTGTCCCGGGACGGCGCGCTGAGCAGCAGGGTAGGTCGGTTGAAGTACCCGTTCCGCACCATAGCTCCGCATTAGAGGTCTAGACCACCCCTGCAAGCGATTTGCACGGGCTCTGCGGCCCGATGTAGAGTCGTAGACCTGCCTCGGGGCGAGCGGCACTGTGTGTCCGACCCCGGCAGCACCGAACTCGTTCAGATCGTTCAGATCCTATCCCGGGATCATCTTCTGCATGCTCGCAGGATGGTGGTCAGGGGGCCGGAAAAACACTGATAGAGTTCGGAACACCGAAGGGAAGCGCCCGGAGGAAAGCCCAGGAAATAACTTGGGTGAGTACAAAGGAAGCGTCCGTTCCTTGAGAACTCAACAGCGTGCCAAAAATCAACGCCAGATATGTTGATACCCCGTTCCCGGCCGGTCTTCGGT
>NZ_JARGEE010000048.1:0-32287 GCF_033794485.1 Streptomyces sp. MB09-02B | reverse complement strand
CTACCCGTCCCTCCCCCACTCTCGGCTTCGCTCGAGCGGGAGGTGCCCCCACCAAGGGGCTGCGCCCCTTTGACCCCCAAGCGTCCGTCCGGTGGGGCTTCTCGCGCAGTTCCCCGCGCCCCTGAAAGGCCTACGGCCGTTTCGGGGCGAAAAAGCAGGGGCGCGGCCCCGCTTTTTCAGGGGCGCGGGGAACTGCGCGACCAGCCCCCACCGGACCCGCACCCGACAACGCACCGGGCGCGGGTCGGTCGGAGGCCACGCCTAGTGGCTCGTTCCCGCCGTCGCCGGAGGCAGTTCCACCTGCACGCCCGGGTCGCCCGCGTCCGCCGTGTAGTCCTGGGGCCTGGTCTCGTCGATGCCGTCGGGCGCCTTGGCGGCCCGCAGGACGAAGGTGAGGATCACCGTGACCAGGAGGTTCAGGACGAAGGCCGTGAGACCGATGTAGCCGATCTCGCCGATGCCGGGGATCTCGGCGGACGAGCCGCCGAAGTGCTTCTGGGTCGGCGAGGCCACACCGTACGCGGCGATCGTCCCGTACAGCATGCCGACCGCCCAGCCCGCGATGAGGGCCCAGCGGTGGAACCAGCGGGTGAACAGGCCGCCGACGAGGGCCGGGAAGGTCTGGAGGATCCAGATGCCGCCCAGGAGCTGGAAGTTGATGGCGACCGTCTTGTCCATGGTGAGGACGAAGGCCAGCGCACCCACCTTCACCAGCAGGGACACCAGCTTGGAGACCTTCGTCTCCTGCGCGGGCGTGGCGTCCGGCTTGATGAAGTCCTTGTAGATGTTGCGGGTGAAGAGGTTCGCCGCCGCGATGGACATGATCGCCGCGGGCACGAGAGCACCGATGCCGATGGCGGCGAAGGCCACGCCCGCGAACCAGTCCGGGAACATCGTCTCGAACAGCTGGGGGATCGCCAGCTGCCCGTTCTGCACCTGGACGCCGGCCGCGATCGCCATGAAGCCCAGCAGGGCCAGCAGGCCCAGCATCAGCGAGTACAGCGGCAGGATCGTGGTGTTGCGGCGGATGACCTCGCGGCTCCTGGACGACAGCGTCGCCGTGATCGAGTGCGGGTACATGAAGAGCGCCAGCGCCGAGCCGAGGGCCAGTGTCGCGTACGTCCACTGGTTGGCGTCGCCCGGGACGAGCGCGCCGCGTGGCTTGTCCGTCGCCGGGTTGGTCTGGCTGTAGGCCTCGCCCGCCTTGGCGAAGATGTCGTCGAAGCCGCCGAGCTTGATCGGGATGTAGATGATCGCCACCGCGATGACGATGTAGATCAGGGTGTCCTTCACGAACGCGATCAGCGCGGGGGCCCGCAGGCCGGAGGAGTAGGTGTAGGCCGCCAGGACACCGAACGCGATCAGCAGCGGCAGGTCCTTGATGAACCAGTTGGTGTCCTCACCGCCACCGACGCCCATCACGTCCAGGACGGCCTGGATACCGACGAGTTGCAGGGCGATGTACGGCATCGTCGCGAGGATGCCGGTCAGCGCGACCGCCAGCGACAGGCCCTTCGAGCCGAAGCGGCCGCGTACGAAGTCCGAGGTCGTCACATAGCCGTGCTTGTGGGAGACCGACCACAGGCGCGGCAGGAACGTGAAGATCAGCGGGTAGACCAGGATCGTGTACGGCACCGCGAAGAAGCCCGCCGCGCCCGCCGCGTAGATCGCCGCCGGCACGGCGACGAAGGTGTACGCCGTGTAGAGGTCGCCGCCGAGCAGGAACCAGGTCACCCAGGTGCCGAACGAGCGGCCGCCGAGGCCCCATTCGTCGAGGCTGTGCTCGTTCTCGGCCTTGCGCCAGCGCGCGGCCAGGAAGCCCATGACCGTGACGGCCAGGAAGAAGAAGATGAAGACGGCGAGTGCCACGCCGTTCACGCCGTCCTTCACTTCGCGACACCCCCGCCCTGTGTCTCGGACCTGCGGGCGCGCTGGTCGCGCTGCCACAGGACGTACGCGGTGGCGGTCAGCGCCGTGGAGATGAGCACCCAGGCCATCTGGTACCAGTAGAAGAAGGGGATGCCGATGAACGCCGGGTCCGTCTTGGCGTACGAGCCGACCCAGAGCATCGCCACGAACGGGGCGATCAGACACACGGCGATGACCACCCTGGCAGGTGTCACCACCGGTGCCCCCGGTGGTCTCACTTCAGGTGCTTGTGACATGTCCGACTCCGTCCCCTCGCTGGTCACCTGCTGAGCGCGCAGGAAATCTAAGGGACGCGTTCCGTCGTACGGAACCCCCAGTCCGGATATCGGATGCGGAGGTTGTGTGGAGTGGCGGGTGTTCGACGCAGGAGGGCTCCAGGTGGCTCAGTCCTGCGGACGCTTGAGCCGGGCCACGAACTTGTACCGGTCGCCCCGGTACACGGACCGCACCCACTCCACCGGCTGACCGTCCTTGTCCAGCGAGTGCCGGGAGAGCATCAGCATCGGCAGGCCGACGTCGGTCCCCAGCAGGCCGGCCTCGCGCGGGGTGGCCAGCGAGGTCTCGATGGTCTCCTCGGCCTCGGCGAGCCGGACGTCGTACACCTCGGCGAGCGCGGTGTAGAGGGAGGTGTACTTCACCAGTGACCTGCGCAGGGCCGGGAAGCGCTTGGCGCTCAGATGGGTCGTCTCGATCGCCATCGGCTCGCCGTTCGCCATGCGGAGGCGCTCGATCCGCAGCACCCGGCCGCCGGCGGTGATGTCGAGCTGTCCCGCGAGCGTGTCGTCGGCCGTGATGTAGCCGATGTCCAGCAGCTGGGACGTGGGTTCCAGCCCTTGGGCGCGCATGTCCTCGGTGTACGAGGTGAGTTGCAGCGCCTGGGAGACCTTCGGCTTGGCCACGAACGTGCCCTTGCCCTGGATCCGCTCCAGCCGCCCCTCGACCACCAGCTCCTGGAGCGCCTGACGCACGGTGGTCCGCGAGGTGTCGAACTCGGCGGCGAGGGTGCGCTCGGGCGGTACCGGGGTGCCGGGCGGAAGCGTCTCGGTCATGTCCAGCAGGTGCTT
Organism: Streptomyces sp. MB09-02B; assembly: GCF_033794485.1. NCBI lineage: Bacteria > Bacillati > Actinomycetota > Actinomycetes > Kitasatosporales > Streptomycetaceae > Streptomyces > Streptomyces sp. MB09-02B. The sequence continues at coordinate 29,294 of NZ_JARGEE010000048.1, read as the reverse complement.
CTTCAGGCGGTAGTACTTGGGCACGCGTGCGGTACGGACGGTCGCCCCGTTCTCGTTCTCCGCACTGCTGACGTCGGTGCTCATGCTCCGCCTTCCCGGCTCCTCGTGGCGTGATCCCTCTGTATACCTCTGCGGGCCCCGCTGGTCTAGTCCACGGAAGGGTCTCCGCTGGTCCAGCTGAGGAAGGCGCAGTGGTCTACCCGAAGAGTGTGGCTCAGTCGCACGGTTTTCGCTGGCTTATTACATAAAGGTTCCTGCATATGTAGGTCGCATAACGGCTGGTGGGAGGGGGTTCGAGCACCCTTGACACGGCGAATGGTCTGAGCCAAGCTCCGGCGTACTGGTCTACACCATTGGTCCAGGTCCTGGCCCCATGGGCGGTACGTCTGTCACCGCGGGGAGCAGGGGGGTTTGTGGCATCCCTGAGCAATGGCATCCCTGAGGAGGGTGGCGTGAAGAGGAAGCTGACGACCGCGATCTGTGTCGCGGGCATGATGGTCTCCATCGCGGCGTGCGGGGGCGGCGAGGACAAGAGCTCGGACACGGGGGCGGACACCAAGGAGCTGACGGTCTGGCTCACGGTCGACGCGCAGAACAACTGGCCGGAGCTGGTCAAGGCCGCCGACGCGGCGATCGAGAAGAAGCACCCCGGCATCACGATCACGCACGAGTACTACGGCTGGCCCGACAAGAACGCCAAGCTCGACGCCGTCCTCGCCACCGACAAGGCCCCCGACGTGGTCGAGATGGGCAACACGGAGATGCTCGCCTACATGGTCAAGGGCGCCTTCGCCCCCCTCGACCAGGCGAAGTTCGACAACGCGGACGCCTGGCTGGACGGCCTCAAGGCCTCCGTCACCTACGAGGGCAAGACCTACGGCGTCCCGTACTACGCCGGTGGCCGCGTCGCCAACTGGCGCAAGGACGTCTTCGCCGCCGCGGGCGTCAAGACCCCGCCGAAGACGTACGACGAGCTCACCGCAGCCCTCGACAAGGTGCAGAAGAAGCAGGGCGACAAGTTCAGCGCCTGGTACCAGCCCACCCGCGACTGGTACGCGGCCATGTCCTTCGTCTACGACGCCGGCGGCTCCATAGCCGTCGAGTCCGGCGGCAAGTGGAAGGCCAACCTCTCCTCCCCGGAGTCCGTCAAGGGCCTGAACGAGTTCAAGAACGTCGTCGACTCATACATGCACGGCGACAAGACCAAGGACGAGTCCGACCGGTACATCGTCTACGGCCAGGGCAAGTCCGGCATGATCTTCGCCCCCGCCTGGGAGGGAGCGACCGCCGCGGCCAAGGAGAACGACAAGACCGGCAAACTCGCGGGCAACGTCGAGAACTTCGTGATGCCCGGCCCGTCCGGCAAGAACCTGCCCGTCTTCCTCGGCGGCAGCGACCTCGCCGTCCCGGTGAAGTCCGACGCGCAGACCGTCGCCGCCGAGTGGATCAACGCCTTCACCGGGCCCGCCGGGCAGAAGGGTCTGATGGAGAAGGGCAACCTGCCCAACAACAAGACCGACCTGGCCACGCTGAAGGACGACCCGGCGACGGCGGTCCCGGCCACCGCGGCCGAGTCCAACTGGTTCGTGCCGATGGCACCGGGCTGGGGCCAGGTCGAGAAGGCGCAGATCCTGCAGACGATGCTGCAGTCCATCGGCACCGGCAAGCAGTCGGTCGAGGAGGCCGCGAAGACGGCTGACGCCGAGATCGACAAGGTCATCAACAACGAGTGAGGTGACCTGCCGGTCGGGCCCGTCCGTGGTGGCCGGGCCCGACCGGGGTGTGCCGCATCGGCTAGACCGGTGGGGCCCCGGGTCCGGCCGGTGAGTGCCACAGGGCCGGCCGGTGGTCGATTGACGAAAGTGCCGCGATGAGGTGTCGGGTTCGGTGCCGGTGCGTCGTGGCTGGTCGCGCAGTTCTCCGCGTCCCTTCGGGGGCGCTGCTGCCGGCCCCTCCTTCATCTGCTTAGGAGCGCGCGATGAGTGCCGCAGACACGACCGCCCCAGCGAAGATGCCGCCCGCGCGGCCGGGGCCACCGCCACCGTCGGCGGCCCCGCAACGTCCCGCCAAGAAGCGGACGTCCGGCGGAGCCGCTGTCCCCTGGGCCCTCCTCGCCCCCTGTCTGCTGATCCTCGCCGTCGTCCTCGGCTACCCGCTCGTCCGTCTCGCCACCCTGTCCTTCCAGGAGTTCGGCCAGTCCCAGCTCTGGGGGTTCAAGCCGGCGGAATCGGTCGGCTTCGACAACTTCGCCAAGGTGCTGGCAGACAGCGAGTTCTGGGCGGTCGTCGTCCGGACCGTCGTCTTCGCCGCCGCCTGCGTCGTCTTCACGATGGTCATCGGTATGGCGATCGCCCTGCTGCTCCAGCGGGTCTCCGGCTGGGTGAAGACGCTCATCAACATCGCGCTCGTGGCGAGCTGGGGCATGCCGATCATCGTGGCCACCACCGTCTTCAAGTGGCTGTTCGACTCCGACTACGGCGTCTTCAACGCGCTCCTCAGCAAACTCCCCGGCGTCGACATGATCGGCCACAACTGGTTCGCCAGCGGACCCGAGGGCCTGGCCGTCATCACGCTGCTGGTCGTCTGGGGCGCGGTGCCGTTCGTCGTCATCACCCTCAGCGCCGGACTCACCCAGGTCCCCAAGGAGTTGGAGGAGGCCGCCCGCCTCGACGGCGCCGGCGCCTGGGGCGTCTTCCGCTACGTCACCCTGCCCATCCTCAAGCCCATCATCGTGATGCTCACGACCCTCTCCGTCATCTGGGACATGGGCGTCTTCCCGCAGGTCTTCGTGATGCGCAACGGCCACCCGGAGGCCGAGTTCCAGTTGCTCACGACCTACTCGTACGACAAGGCGTTCGTGGTCAACGACTACGCGCAGGGCTCCGCGATCGCCCTGCTCACCGTGCTGCTGCTGCTCGGCGTGATCGGCGTCTACATGCGCCAGATGCTGAAGATCGGAGAGGTCGAATGAGCACTGCCCCCGTCTCCGGTCCCCGGAGGTCCAAGCTCGGCTGGAACCTCCTCGGTCTGTTCGTCTTCGTCACGGCCGGCTTCCCCGTCTACTGGATGCTCAACACGGCGTTCAAACCGGCGAAGGACGCCATCGACCCGGACCCGAGCCTGCTGCCGACGTCGATCACCTTCTCCAACTTCGGCCGCGCGCTGGACATCGCCGACTTCTGGGGCCCGGTCGGCCGCAGCCTCGTCGTCTCCCTGACGGTCGTCGTGATCGGCATCGTCGTCGGCATGCTGGCCGCCCTGGCCATCTCCCGCTTCGCCTTCCGTGGCCGGAAGGTCGTCATCGTCGGCATCCTGGCGGTGCAGATGGTCCCTCTGGTCGCCATGATCATCCCGGTCTTCCTGCTCCTGAACGACCTCGGCCAGTACGACCGCCTGACCGGCCTGATCATCACCTATCTGACCTTCATCCTCCCGTTCACCGTGTGGACGCTGCGCGGCTTCATCGTCAACATCCCGCGCGAACTGGAGGAGGCGGCCATGGTCGACGGCTGCTCCCGCACCACCGCCTTCATCCGCGTGGTCTTCCCGCTGCTCGCCCCGGGCATGGTGGCGACCTCCGTCTACGGCTTCATCCAGGCGTGGAACGAGTACCTGTACGCCCTGATGCTGATGAGCCAGCAGAACCAGACCGCGACCGTCTGGCTGGGCAACTTCACCACCAAGCACGGCACCGAATACGCCCCGATGATGGCCGGCTCCACCATGATGGCCGTGCCGATCGTCGTCCTCTTCCTCCTCGTCCAGCGCAAGATGGCCGCGGGCCTCACCGCGGGCGCCGTGAAGGGATAACCACCCCGATGTCACCGACGACATTCGCCACCGGCTCGCCCGGTTCCCCGTCCGGACAGGACGCGCTCACACGGGACGCCCTGACGGTCCTCCAGCCCGGCTTCACGGGCACCACCGCCCCCGACTGGCTGCTGCGCCGCCTCGGCGAGGGACTCGCCTCCGTCGGTCTCTTCGGCCGCAACATCGTCTCGCCGGTACAACTCGCCGCCCTCACCGCACAGTTGCGCGCCGAGCACGAGGACGTCCTGGTCGCGATCGACGAGGAGGGCGGCGACGTCACCCGCCTGGAGGTCCGCACCGGCTCCTCCTTCCCGGGCAACCACGCCCTGGGCGCGGTCGACGACGCGGACCTCACCCGGCAGGTCGCGTTCGCCCTGGGCCGCCGCCTGGCGGAGTGCGGCGTCACCTTCAACTGGGCCCCGTCGGCCGACGTGAACGCCAACCCGTCCAACCCCGTCATCGGGGTCCGCTCCTTCGGCGCAGACCCCGGCCTGGTCGCCCGCCACACGGCCGCCTACGTCACCGGCCTCCAGGCCGCGGGAGTCGCCGCCTGCACCAAGCACTTCCCGGGCCACGGCGACACCGCCGTCGACTCCCACCTCTCCCTGCCCCGCATCGACGCGGACCGCCCGCTCGTGGAGAGCCGGGACCTGGCCCCCTTCCGGGCCGCCATCGCTTCCGGGTCGCGCGCGATCATGAGCGCCCACATCCTGGTCCCGGCCCTGGACCCCGACCTTCCGGCAACGTTGTCCCGGCCCGTCCTCACCGGCCTCCTCCGCGAAGAGCTGGGCTACGACGGCCTCATCGTCACCGACGGCATGGAGATGCAGGCCATCGCCGGCACCTACGGCATCGAACACGGCAGCGTCCTCGCGCTCGCGGCCGGGGCCGACGCGATCTGTGTCGGCGGCGGCCTCGCCGACGACGACACCGTCCGCCGTCTGCGCGACGCCCTCGTCACCGCCGTCCGCACCGGCGAACTCCCCGAGGAACGCCTCGCCGACGCGGCGAACCGGGTCCGGGCACTGGCACGGTGGACGCGAACTGCCGCAGGGGGAGCGGAAGGCGTCGACGGGACGTCCTCCACGCCGCTGAGGACGGGCCGTGCCGGTGGCGGTGGCACCGACGGGGACATCGGTCTCGTGGCCGCCCGTCGCGCCCTGACGACGACCCTCGCGGAGCACTACGACCCGCCCACCCAACCCGTGTACGTCGCGGCCTTCACCCCGGTGGCGAACATCGCCGTGGGCGACGAGACCCCCTGGGGCGTCGGCGCGGAACTGGCCCGCCTCCTGCCGGGCACCGAGACGGGCACCTTCGCCGGTGACAGCGCCGGTGCCTCCGCCCTGGCGGTCGCGGGCACCCGCCGTATCGTCGCCGTGGTCCGCGACGAACACCGGCACCCCTGGATGACCGCCGCCCTCGACACCCTTCTCGCCACTCGCCCCGACACCGTGGTCGTCGAAATGGGCGTCCCTCAGTCCCCGCCCCGAGCCGCCCTCCACATCGCCACGCACGGCGCGGCAAGGGTCTGCGGCAGGGCGGCGGCGGAGATCATCGCGGGCGTACGTTAGCGGCGGGACTCGGCAGAGGCCCCGAAGCCACCGGTACGGCGGGGCCCCCATCCGGCCGCCCACACACCTGCTCGACGGCCCGTAGCCGCATCCACCCCCGCACGCACATAGGCGCCACGGCCCTCCTCACCGGGCCGTGGCGCCTACGCACATCCTCCGCCTGCAGATCCCCTGCCTGGATCCCCTGCCTAGATCCCCTGCCAGTCCGGCTTGTGGTCGTACGTGTGCCGGAAGTAGTCCGCCAGCTTCAGCTTCGACGCTGCCCCCTCGTCCACCACGACGGTCGCGTGGCGGTGGAGCTGCAGCGCCGACGCGGGGCACACGGCCGCGACCGGCCCCTCCACGGTCGCCGCGACGGCGTCCGCCTTGCCCTCGCCCGTGGCGAGCAGCACCAGGTGCCGGGCCTCCAGGATCGTGCCGATGCCCTGCGTGATGACGTGGTGGGGCACCTGGTCGATGTCGCCGTCGAAGAACCGCGCGTTGTCGATCCGGGTCTGCTCCGTGAGTGTCTTGATCCGGGTCCGGGAGGCGAGCGACGAGCACGGTTCGTTGAATCCGATGTGCCCGTCGGTGCCTATGCCGAGCACCTGCAGATCCACGCCCCCCGCCTCGGCCAGCGCCCTGTCGTACGCCTCGCTCGCCCCCGCCACGTCCTCGGCGGTGCCGTCGGGCCCCATGAACGCGTCCATCCCGAGCCCCAGCGGCTCCAGCACCTCCCGTCGCAGCACCGAGCGGTACGACTCGGGATGCTCGGCCGGCAGCCCCACGTACTCGTCGAGCTGGGCCACCCGTGCCCGGGAGACGTCCACGGAGCCCGAGCGCGCCTTCCGCGCGAGCGCCTCGTAGATGGGCAGCGGGGTCGACCCCGTGGCCACCCCGACCAACGCGTCGGGCTTCCGCCGCAGCAACTCCGCCATCGCCTCGGCTATGAGCTCGCCACCCGCCTTGGCATCCGGAACGATGACAACTTCCACGCTGGGCCTGCCGATCTGGAAAGTAAGGACTCAAGAGGACTCGACCGGAACCTGCGGGGTCAAGCACCTGTCATGTGGTGTAGACCAATCTAGCAGGGCTGGCCCCTTCCCCACAGGGGGTGACCGGCCCGGCGACGGCGTTCCGGCCCGCCCCGGGCCGAGGCGGGCTACTCTGCGAGTGCACCGTTCGTGGAGGGCGGACAGGAGAACAACAACAAACATCCGCCAACGCATGGACACACGCAGTGGTCTAGTCAACAATGCGTGGTAGAGCATGTGATCGATCAGCGGCCCCGCCGCCGGAGATCGCACGCGACGACAAGCCTCCGTCTTCCCCGCACAGGAAGGCGGACCGAGGACCCGGGCTCTCTGCCCTGACTGCTCCGGATCCTCATCCTTCGGCCGACCGGGACCGCACACCCCACGGCCGATGTTGCTCCGGGCTGCGGTGCCGGGAGGGCTGAGGGTCCCTCTCAGGCGCCGCGGCCCGCGGGTGTTCCCGGGCCCGTACCGGCCCTCAGACGGCCGTTTCCGGTCAGATCCGTACCGCCAGGTACGCTCACACACGTGCCCTCCATGAACGAACTGGTCCGCCAGCACACCGCCCTCAGCGACTCCGACCTGGAGTGGCTGCACCTGCTGGTGTCGGAGTGGCAGCTGCTGTCCGACCTCTCCTTCGCCGACCTGGTCCTCTGGGTCCCCACACGCGACGGCACCCGCTATGTCTCCGTGGCCCAGATGCGCCCCAACACCGGCCCCACCTCGTACCAGGACGACATGGTCGGCCACCTGGTCCCGCGCGGCCGCCGGCCCCTGCTCGACGCCGCGCACGACGAGGGCAGGATCGTCCGCGAGGGCGATCCGGAGTGGCGCGAGGAGGTGCCCGTACGGGTCGAGTCCATCCCCGTGCGCAGGGAGGGCCGCGTCCTCGGCGTCATCGCGCGCAACACCAATCTGCTGACCGTGCGGACCCCGAGCCGCCTGGAACTGACGTATCTCCAGAGCGCCTCCGACCTGGCCCAGATGATCGCCGCGGGCGCGTTCCCGTTCCCCGACCAGCAGGTCGACATGGACGCCTCACCACGCGTCGGCGACGGGCTGATCAGGCTCGACGCCGACGGCATCGTCCAGTACGCCTCCCCGAACGCCCTCTCCGCCTATCACCGCCTCGGCCTCGCCGCCGACCTGGTGGGCTGCCACCTCGGCCGTACGACCGCCGAACTCGCCCCCTCCCGGGGCCCGGTCGACGAGGCGCTCGCCAAGCTGGCGAGCGGGTGGGCGCCGCGCGAGTTCGAGATCGAGTCCAGTGGCGGGGTGATCCAGTTCCGCGCCATCCCCCTCAAGCCCAAGGGCCCGCGCATCGGTTCGCTGGTGCTGCTGCGGGACGTGACCGAACTGCGGCGCCGCGAGCGCGAGTTGATCACCAAGGACGCGACCATCCGGGAGATCCACCACCGGGTGAAGAACAACCTCCAGACGGTGGCCGCCCTGTTGCGTCTCCAGGCCCGGCGCATCGAGTCCGAGCGCGGCAGGGAGGCCCTCGAAGAGGCCGTACGGCGGGTCGGGTCGATCGCCATCGTGCATGAGACGCTGTCCCAGAATCTGGACGAGCGGGTGGAGTTCGACGAGATCGCCGACCGGGTGCTCGCGATGGTCGCCGAGATCTCACCGGGCAAGGTCACCGGCCGGCGCACCGGACGGTTCGGCATCCTGGACGCGGAGGTCGCCACCCCGCTGTCCATGGTCCTCACCGAGATCCTGCAGAACGCCCTCGAACACGGTTTCCGCGAGGGAGACACCGGTTCGGTCGAGGTCTCCGCAGTCCGCGGCGGCGCATCCAAGGAGGCCCGGCTGCTCGTCACCGTCCAGGACGACGGTGTCGGACTCCCCGAGGGCTTCGACCCGCACCGCTCGGGCAACCTCGGCCTGCAGATCGTACGAACGCTGGTGGAGGGGGAGTTGGGCGGCACCTTCGACATGGTCCCGGCGCCGGAGCGGGGCACCCAGGTGATCCTGGACATCCCGGTGCGCGCCCAGAAGTAGCAGCGCCCACGACGGCCGTACCGGAAACAGCACCGAGCCCCGGACCATCAAGTGGTCCGGGGCTCGGGCAAGTGGCTGATTAAGCGCACCGGGGGCACTGCGCGCTGCGGCTCGGGGGCGGGAGATGCGCACTCGCTGTGCGCGCCGCCAAGCTCAGGCTATTGCTGGGTGGGATGTCAGGCGGATGCCTGACGGGCCCGGTTGCGGGCGGCGCGGCGCTTCATGGCGCGGCGCTCGTCCTCGCTGAGACCACCCCAGACGCCGGAGTCCTGGCCGGACTCAAGCGCCCACTGCAGACACTGCTCGATAACCGGGCAGCGACGGCAGACAGCCTTGGCTTCCTCGATCTGCAGCAGCGCAGGACCGGTGTTGCCGATGGGGAAGAAGAGCTCGGGGTCTTCCTCGCGGCAAACGGCGTTGTGACGCCAGTCCATGGCTGCTACCTCTCCTTGGTATTACATGCACGTTAGCTTGTGAATGTGAACGCTTTCACGAATCCCTCAACAAGTGAAGGGCCGATCACCAGACGGACTGGCGTGGTCCTGTGGATTGAGGAGGGGTTCTGGCGCTTGCTTGAGCCGGTGTTGCGGGCTGTCCCGAGCGCCACGTAGAGACTCGCAAACCTCAGCGGCGGATACAACCCCTTCCGGAAAGTTTTTTTTGATTCCTCGGTGTCGACTGTGTCACAGCCGTACTTCCATGGGGTGGATCCTGGCCTAAACGTTCGAGTGGAAGGACTTTTGCCCGTTCCGCTCACACAATCACACGCAGTGCACGGCGTACGCCTGTGAACGTCACGCTCGTTCGCAGTCCGAGGTGGTCGCCGTCCATCTGGAGGGGGAGGGGGACCTTCGAATGCAAGGTGAAGTCGGTCAGGTCATGCAGGGTGGTGGCGTGCTTACCCTGGGGTCCCCGCTCGGGGGACGAAGTGAGCAACTGTGTGCCATATCGGGCGAGCGCGGGCGTCGACATGCGGCTGAGACCGAGTACGTCGAGACCTTTATCGAACGAGGCCTTAGGCGACGCGTACACCGGGCGATTGCCCAGAAACGTCCACGGGGACGTGTTGCAGACTATGGACAGCACAAGATCGGAAATGGGGTCCTCGCCGGCCCGCTCCAAAGTGATCGTGCCGAGTCTGCGATGGGGCTCTTCCAGAAACTGCCGGAAAGCCTGACGCAGGTAAAGGGCGTGTGTGGATTTCCGTCCGCGTTCCCGCTGTTGCTCGACCCGGCCGATCACACCCGCGTCGAATCCGAGGCCGGCGCAGAAGGTGAACCAGCGGGACGGCACCGCCTCGTCCTCCGTGCCCGGGGTGCCGGAGGCCATGCCCAGGCCGACCGTGCGCTCCCGGCTCTCGCGCAGGGCGTCGAGCAGGACGCCGGTCGCCTCCACGGCGTCGTTGGGCAGGCCCAGGGCGCGGCCGAAGACATTGGTGGAGCCGCCGGGGACCACGGCGAGACGGGGCAGGCGGTCGGGGTCCGGGCCGTGGTGCAGCAGGCCGTTGACGACCTCGTTGACCGTGCCGTCGCCGCCGAGCGCGACGACCAGTTCGATGTCGCCCTTGCCCTCGGCGGCCTGGCGGGCGAGGTCGCGGGCGTGACCCCGGTACTCGGTGGTCACCGCCTCCAGCTTCATCTCGCTCGCGAGAGCGTGGATCAGCACATCGCGCGTACGTGCGCTTGTGGTGGTAGCCGCCGGATTGACCACGAGAAGTGCACGCATGAGTTGCAGGGTACCTACTGGGTGGTACCCGGCCCATACCGAGGTGCGGATCAAGGGGGAGATCGGGTAGTGACGATCAGCACGTGGGGGCGCGCGAACGCGGGGTACGTGTCGCGCACGGGGCCGGACACCGGGAGCGGAGCGTGCGCCGGGGCGAGGGCTACCCTTCAGGGGTGAGCCCTGAGCAGACCCCCACGCCGGACACCTCCGACGCCGAGCCCCGCCCCGGGCGGCTGACGGCCGCGGCCGCGCTGGCCGCGCTGGAGGGGGTGGCCCTGCTGGTGGGTGGCGGGGCCATGCTCGTCGTCGGTCTCACCGGTGACGCGGACGACCTGAGCACCGGCGTCACCGGCGGCATCACCCTGATCGCGCTGGCCCTGCTGCCGCTGATCGCCGCGCGCGGGCTGCTGCTGCGGCGCGGGTGGAGCCGGGGCCCCGCCGTCATCACCCAGATCATGGCGCTGCCGGTGGCCTACAACCTGCTGCGTGCCGACAGCGTGGCGATCCCGGCGGGCATCGCGCTGGCGGTGGTGGCCGTGGCCGCGCTGGTCCTCCTGATCAACCCCGCCACGACCCGGGCCCTCGGCATCCAGGGCCCGGGGCGGGCGCAGGAGCCGAAGGCGTAACGGCCGGACGGTCACGGAGGTGCTCGGCCGCCCCCGGACACCGAGGAGTCCGGGCACTGCCGACGACTCCTGAAGCCGTCTCCCGCCGGAGGCGGCGTGGCCGGCGAGGCGGACAGCACCTCGCGGGTGGTGTGGTCGAGATGTCGGTGCGGTCGGGCGTCGGTGCGGGCGTCGCTCGTACCTGCTCGGGCTCGGTCCTTCCCGGGCTGCTCAGCCGCTCCTGGCCGCTGCTCCCCGCTACTCCTCGACGAGCAGCTTCTCCCGCAGCTGCGCCAAGGTCCTCGCCAGCAGCCGGGAGACGTGCATCTGCGAGATGCCGACCTCCTGGGCGATCTGCGACTGCGTCATGTTGCCGAAGAACCGCAGCAGCAGGATCCGCTTCTCGCGCGGCGGGAGATCCTCGAGCAGCGGCTTCAGGGACTCCCGGTACTCGACGCCCTCCAGCGCCTCGTCCTCCGCACCGAGGGTGTCCGCGACCGCCGGGGACTCGTCGTCGGTGTCGGGGACGTCCAGGGAGAGCGTGGAGTACGCGTTGGCCGACTCCAGGCCCTCCAGGACCTCCTCCTCGGAGATGGCCAGCTTCTCGGCCAGCTCGTGCACCGTCGGGGAGCGCCCGTGCTGCTGCGACAGCTCCGCCGTGGCCGTGGTCAGCGCGAGCCGCAGCTCCTGCAGCCGACGCGGTACCCGCACCGCCCAGCCCTTGTCGCGGAAGTGCCGCTTGATCTCACCGACGACCGTCGGGGTCGCGTACGTCGAGAACTCCACGCCGCGGTCCGGGTCGAAGCGGTCCACCGACTTGATCAGGCCGATGGTGGCGACCTGGGTCAGGTCGTCCAGCGGCTCGCCGCGGTTGCGGAACCGGCGTGCGAGGTGCTCCACGAGCGGCAGGTGCATCCGGACGAGCCGGTTGCGCAGCTCCGCGTACTCGGCGCTGCCGTCCGGCAGGGCGCGCAGCTCCACGAACAGGGCACGCGCCCCACTGCGGTCGTGAGGGTCGTGCCGTGCGTTTCGCACGCTCTGCGCGTTCGCCTCGTCGTGTCGCTCGTGCTCGCTCATAGTCCCGCCCGCCGTCACCGTTCCCCCAGCCCTCGACTGTGCGCGAGCGGGGGAGGCCCCAGTCCGCCCTCGTGAGGACGTGGTGCTCCGTAGGACATCCTCCGGATCCCGTTGCCCGTCGGAGGGCGTCTCGTCGTCGGCCGGCTCCGCCCACCGAGACGCTCCGGCCGCCGCCGAGGACTCGTCCTCCGGGTGCGGCCGGGCCTGCTCGGGGATGCCGTCGACGCCGTCCGCCAGATGCGCCGGCCCACTCGGACCGCCGTCGTCCTCCGCGGGCAGTTCCCGTGTGCCGCGTTCTTCGTCCCGCACCGGCCCGTCCCCGTTCCTCACGCCGGCCCGGGTCCCGCGCCGCGCTGTTTGTAGAGGCTGATCGAAACGGTTTTGTCGTCGGCCACCGCGGAGGAGACCTTGCCCGCCAGGGCCGACAGCACGGTCCAGGCGAAGGTGTCGCGCGAGGGGGCGTGGCCGTCCGTCGTGGGGGCCGAGACCGTGACCTCCAGCGAATCGTCGACCAGACGGAAGACACAGCTGAGCACCGAGCCGGGCACGGCCTGCTGAAGCAGGATCGCGCAGGCCTCGTCGACCGCGATGCGCAGGTCCTCGATCTCGTCGAGGGTGAAGTCCAAACGGGCCGCGAGGCCGGCCGTCGCCGTACGCAGCACCGACAGGTAGGCACCCGCGGCCGGCAGCCGGACTTCCACGAAGTCCTGGGTCCCGGGCTCGCCTGCGATCTGGGACACCCTCACCTCCAAGGTGGTACAAGCTTTTTCGGGGGCCGAGGGTCGCCCCCCGGGGTAACGCGCTACGTGGTTCAGCGGTGACGCTATCGCGCTACCGAGCGCCGTGTCCTCGGGGTCCTGAGGACCCCACCCCATGCTGTCACTCATAGTAAGCCTATGAATACGCTCGGTGGCTAGAGGTCTGCGGGCCTCAAATAGGAAGAGCACGCGCCGGATTGACGTACCCGGGCGCCGGACCGCCGAACCGTGTCACACGAGTACGTCGACGTGTCACGGGGTGACATGGTTCCGTCGTACGACGTCTCGGCCGTGTTCGTCAAACAAGTACATGGTCGAACGAGCGCGCGGTCAAACAAGGACATGGTCCACGAAGCACCAGCGCCAGGTCTCGCCGGCCTCGAACGTACGCATGATGGGATGGCCGCTCTCCTTGTGGTGCGCGGTGGCGTGGCGCATCGGCGAGGAGTCGCAGCAACCCACGTGTCCGCACTCCAGGCACATCCGCAACTGCACCGGGTGGCTCCCGGCGGCCAGGCACTCCGGGCAGGTGTCGCTCAGGGGATCGGGCTCGGGGTGCGGCAGCGCGTCCGAGTGCGTGCACTGTTTCATGATTGCCAGGTTACGACGGGCGCGCGGAACCTCGCGCGGAAACGAAGGCGGCGGAAGCGATGCACTTTTTGCCCTTGCTGTTGCTGGTCGCAGGGAGTGCGACGGTCGCCGGGGCCGCCCGGCGCACGCCGGTGCCCGCCCCACTGCTGCTGGTCGCGGCCGGGCTCGCGGTGTCGTACCTGCCCGGCGTGCCGCACTACGAACTCGACCCCGAGATCGTCCTGCCGCTGATCCTGCCCCCGCTGCTCTACACCGCCGCCAGCGACAGCTCCTACCTCGACCTGCGGGCCCAACTGCGGCCCGTGGCCCTGCTGTCGGTCGGTTATGTCCTCTTCGCGACCCTGGCCGTGGGCTGGGCCGCGTACCTGATCGTGCCGGGGATGCCGCTGACCGCCGCGCTGGTGCTCGGCGCGGTGGTGGCGCCGCCGGACGCGGTCGCGGCGACGGCGGTCGCCCGGCGGGTGGGGCTGCCCTCGCGGATCACCACGATCCTGCAGGGCGAGTCCCTGGTGAACGACGCGACCGCGATCACCGCCTACCGGGTGGCCCTCGCGGCCACCATCGGCGAGGGCGCGAGCTGGACCGGCGGGATCGTGGAGTTCCTGGTGGCGGCGGTCGGCGGTGTCGCGGTGGGCCTGCTGCTGATGGTGCCCCTCCACTGGCTGCGCACGCACCTCAAGGAGGCGCTGCTGCAGAACACCCTCTCGCTGCTGATCCCGTTCGTTGCCTACGGGCTGGCCGAGTCGGTGCACGCTTCCGGGGTGCTGGCCGTGGTGGTCGTCGGCCTGTACCTCGGCCACCGCAACTGGCAGGTCGACTTCGCCACGCGCCTCCAGGAGGAGGCCGTCTGGAAGATGGTCGCCTTCCTGCTGGAATCCGCCGTGTTCGCCCTCATCGGACTCCAGCTCCCGGTCGTCCTCGAAGGACTCGGCGAGTACGAGGGGGTCCGCGCCACCTGGTACGCCGTGGCCGTCTTCCTCGTGGTCGTGGTGTCCCGGTTCGTCTGGGTCTATCCGGCGACCTTCCTGCCGCGGATACTGTCGCGACGCATTCGGGAACGGGAACCCGACCCCACCTGGAGGGGTCCGTTCGTCGTCGCCTGGGCCGGCATGCGGGGCGTCGTGTCGCTGGCCATCGCCTTCTCGATCCCGCTCACCGTGCACGGCGGGGAGGACTTCCCCGAGCGGAACCTGATCCTCTTCCTGACCTTCACCACGGTCATCGGGACGCTCGTCATCCAGGGGCTCACCCTGCCGCCGCTGATCCGCTTCCTGAAGCTGCCGGGACGCGACCAGCAGGCCGAGACCCTCGCCGAGGCCAACGCCCAGGCCCAGGCGTCCCGAGCGGCCGAGGCCCGGCTGGACGAACTCCTCGCGAACGAGAGCAACGAACTGCCGCCCCCGCTCGTCGACCGCCTCCACACGGTCCTGGAACGGCGCCGCAACGCCGTCTGGGAGCGGCTGGGCGCCGTGAACCCGGTGACCGGCGAGAGCGTCGACGACACCTACAGCCGCCTCTCCCGCGAGATGATCGGCGCCGAACGCGAGGTCTTCGTCAAGCTGCGGGACGGCAGATACATCGACGACGAGATGCTGCGCACCCTGCTGCGGAGGCTGGACCTGGAGGAGGCGGCGGTCTACCGCGAGGCCTCCTAGGGTCCGTCTGGCAGGCCCTCGACCGCGCGCTCCGGGAAGGGGCGGCCCGTGATCACTGCCGCGAGCGTCGTCCCGCCCGGGAAGGCGCCCTCCGCGGCCAGGGTGACAAGTCCGTAGAGCAACTTGGCGACATAGAGACGCTCCACCGGGACGTGGTGGCGGGTCTCGAAGTCGTCCGCGAAGGCGTCCAGTTCGGGCGAGGTGCGGGCGTAGCCACCGAAGTGGAAGCGGTCGTCGAGACTCCAGTTGCCGCGCTGGCCGCCGAACGCCCGGTCCTGAAGCTGTCGTATCTCCTCGTCGAGGAAGCCGCCCTTGAGAACCGGAATGCCGAGGGTGCGCTGGCCGGGAGCCAGTCCCGCGGCCAGTCCGGCGAGGGTGCCGCCGGTGCCGCAGGCGAGGGCGACGACGTCGGCCCGGCCGCGCAGTTCCGCGCCGAGATCCTGGCAGCCCTGGACGGCGAGCGAGTTGCTGCCGCCCTCGGGGACCACGTACGCGCCGTCGGCGTCGGCGGCACGGAGGACGGCGGCCAGGGTGGCCGGGTCGGACTTGTGGCGATACGTCGACCTGTCGATGAAGTGCAGCCGCATGCCGTCCGCCGTGCAGCGGGCGAGGGACGGGTTGAGGGGCCGGTCGGCCAGCTCCTGGCCGCGGACCACACCGACGGTGGGCAGGCCCAGGAGGTGGCCGGCGGCGGCGGTGGCGCGCAGATGGTTCGAGTAGGCGCCGCCGAAGGTGAGCAGCGGGCGGCCCGCCGCCGCGCGCAGGTTCGGGACCAGCTTGCGCCACTTGTTGCCGACGAGCCGTGGATGGATCAGGTCGTCGCGCTTGAGCAGCAGCCGGAGGCCGTGGCGAGCGAAGCGCTCGTCCGTGACCTCCTGGAGAGGGGAGGGCAGCCTCGGGCGCAGGACGGCGGTGGGGTCGTCGGAGGCGGAGGGCTGGCCGGTCACGTGCTCATTGTCGGACACATGACCGGTCGGCGTCGGCGCGCCCGCGGTCGGGCCCTATTTCAGACGGTCCCGGACGCGCTCTCTCATGTGGGCCATGGTGAAGCCCCGGGGGTCGATCTTCCCGGGCTGCCATTCGAGGTGGCCGATGACGGACCGCTGGTTCCAGCCGTGGTGGCGGCAGACGGCGGCGGAGACCCGCTCGATGGCGTCGAGCTGCGCCCGCGGCCAGGGGTCCTCTCCGTCGCCGAGGTTCTCGCACTCGAAGCCGTAGAAGTGCCGGTTGCCGTCGGTGTTGGACTCGTTGTCCTTGGGCAGCGCCTTCTCGGCGATCACGGCCCGCAGCACGTCGTCGTCGCCCAGCCCGGCGTGGTTGGCCCTGCCGTACCCGACGAGGTGGACCCGGCCGTCCTTGGTGATCACACCGTGGCACAGCGGGCCGGGCAGACCCGAGTACCCGTTGCGGCAGATACGGATGGTGCGTTCGCTGCCGGAGGTGACGGTGTGGTGGATCATCACCCCGTGGACGGGCCCCCACGGGCCCACGTGGTTGCGGTTGTGATGCTCCCAGTCGCCGACCTCGACGACCCGGACGCCCTCGTTCCGGAGGACGGCGAGGAACCTGCTCGCGGACATGGGTGGGGCCATGACCGACTCCTTCGTGCGCTGCGACGGCCGCTGGTCGTGGCCGCCTCGTACGCACGCTTGTACCCCTGACGCCCGACAGGAGCCAGTCGGCTGTGGGCCGTACGGGTCGATCCGGTCAGATTCGCGGAGGCCCCCGACGGACGCACGCGTGGTCGACAGAACCCGCGGACATGCCCAGTCTCCGAAGATCCATTCCCGCTCTTTCGGGTAATAGCATCGGCACGCTCCGTGATGCAAGGCTGGAAGGCGAGATCGGTGACCGCGATCAGTGCGTTCAGTGCATACCCGGAGGGGAATCCGCATGTCGGTAGGCGAAGAGGTTCGCTCGCAGCAGGACAGGCCGCAGCAGAGTCTCGGCACGGCCGCTGCCCGGAACCTGGCCACCACCACCAAGTCCACGCCCCAGATGCAGGAGATCAGCTCGCGCTGGCTGCTGCGCACCCTGCCCTGGGTGAACGTGCAGGGCGGCACGTACCGGGTGAACAGGCGGCTCACCTACGCGGTCGGCGACGGCCGCGTCACCTTTGTGAAGACCGGCGACCGGGTGGCCGTCATCCCGGCGGAGCTCGGCGAACTGCCGGCCCTGCGGACTTACGAGGACATCGACGTCCTGGGCGAACTGGCCCAGCGGTGCGAGCAGCGGGAGTTCGCGCCCGGCGACGTCCTGGCCGAATTCGGCAGCCAGGCGGAGGAGGTGTTCCTGCTCGCGCACGGCAAGGTCGAGAAGATCGGCACCGGACCCTACGGCGACGACGCGGTCCTCGGCGTACTGGCCGACGGTGCCTACTTCGGCGAGCAGGCCCTGCTCGACCCCGACGCGATCTGGGAGTACACGGCCCGCGCGGTCACCGCGTGCACGGTGCTCGTCCTACCGCGCCGGGCCGTCGAGCAACTCGCCGAGCGCGCCGAGACGCTGAGCGAACACCTGCAGGAACAGCGCTCGATCCCGTCGCAGCGCACCAACAAGTACGGCGAGAAGGAGATCGACCTCGCCGCCGGCCACAGCGGTGAGCCGGACATCCCGCACACCTTCGTCGACTACGAGGCCGCCCCGCGCGAGTACGAACTCAGCGTCGCCCAGACCGTCCTGCGCATCCACACGCGCGTGGCCGACCTCTACAACCAGCCGATGAACCAGACCGAGCAGCAGATCAGGCTCACGGTCGAGGCGTTGAAGGAACGCCAGGAGCACGAGCTCATCAACAACCGGGAGTTCGGCCTCCTGCACAACTGCGAGTACGACCAGCGGCTCCAGCCGCACGACGGTGTGCCCAGCCCGGACGACCTGGACGAGCTGCTCTGCCGACGCCGGGGCACCAAGCTCCTGCTCGCCCACCCGCGCGCCATCTCCGCGTTCGGCCGCGAGCTGAACAAGCGCGGACTGGTCCCGGAGACCGTCGACATCGCCGGCAACCGCATCCCCACCTGGCGCGGCGTGCCGATCTACCCGTGCAACAAGATCCCGGTGACCGAGGCCAGGACCACGTCGATCATCGCCATGCGTACCGGCGAGGAGGACCAGGGCGTCATCGGTCTGCGGGCAGCGAGCATCCCCGACGAGATCGAGCCCAGCCTGTCCGTGCGGTTCATGGGCATCAACGAACAGGCGATCATCAAGTACCTCGTGACGGCCTACTACTCGGCCGCCGTCCTGGTCCCCGACGCGCTCGGCGTCCTGGAGAACGTCGAGATCGGCCGCTGGAGGTGACCCTGTCCGCACGGACGCCGTGTCCCCGCCCGACGGGGCGGGGACACCCCGCGAGCACGCGCCCGCGCACAGCGCGACGGCCGTCGTCCGCGGCCCATTCCAGGCGACCCCATGGGTGAGTCCGTGACGGAGGCGCAGCGGAGCCCCGCCGGTGGGGTCCCGAGACCGGCGGTGGTCGTCGAGCGGAACCGGAGGAGAGTCCTGGAGCCGGGAGGGGACGCGGAACCGGAGAGGACCGAGCCCGCCGCCGGTGCCGGCGGGCCGGCCGGCCGGGCGGGCGCGGTGAACGGCCTCGAAGGACACGAGGCGGCGGGGATCCTGGAACAGGCGCGGACGTCGGTCGATCCCGAACTGCGCCGGGCCGTCGGATCGTTGCCCGCGTCGATGCGCCGCGTCGCGCGCTACCACTTCGGCTGGGAGGACGCGGACGGTACCCCGGTCACGGGGAACGCCGGCAAGGCGATACGCCCGGCGTTGGTCCTGGCCGCAGTCGCCGCGCTCGGCGGGCAGGAGTCCGCCGCCGTGCGGGCCGCCGCCGCAGTGGAGCTGGTGCACAACTTCACGCTGCTGCACGACGACGTGATGGACCGGGACACCACGCGCAGACACCGGGCCACCGCGTGGACCGTGTTCGGGATTCCCGACGCGATCCTGGCCGGGGACGCGCTCCAGGCGCTGGCGCAGCAACTGCTCGCCCAGGACCCGCATCCGGCGTCGGCAGCGGCAGCCGCCCGGCTCGCGTCCTGTGTCGTCGAACTGTGCGCGGGCCAGCACACCGACACCGAGCTGGAGGGGCGCCGACCGCAGGAGGTCACTCTCGACGAGGTGCTCGTCATGGCCGAGGCGAAGACGGGCGCGCTGCTCGGCTGCGCCTGCGCGGTGGGCGCGTTGTACGCGGGCGCCGGTGACGAGGAGGTCGAGGCTCTCGACGCGTTCGGGCGGGAGGCCGGGCTGGCCTTCCAGCTCATCGACGACGTGATCGGCATCTGGGGCGACCCGAGCCACACCGGCAAGCCGGCCGGGGCGGATCTCATGGTCCGCAAGAAGTCCCTCCCGGTCGTCGCCGCGCTCGCCTCCGGCACCCCGGAGGCCGCCGAACTCGCCGAGCTCTACGGACTGCCGTACGCGGAGGGAGACCTGGAGCGCACGGCGTCGGCCGTGGAGCGGGCCGGTGGGCGCGACTGGGCGCAGATCCAGGCCGCCGACCGTATGGCCAGGGCCATGCACGAGCTCTCCCGCGCGGTGCCGGACCCCGAGTCGGCCGGAGGTCTGCTCGCACTGGCCGAATTCGTGACGCGGCGCAGCAGCTGAGGCGGGCCGAGGGGTGGTTGATGCTCCGGAGGCGTCATGCCGTGCGGACCTGACCCCGCGCGGTGCCGGCGCCTTCGGGTGGCCGGCGGGTCCCGCACATCCCCACGGTGTGCGGGGCCCGCCGGTTCGTCGAGGGGCTGTCGCGCGGTCCCGCGCGCTCCGTACGAGGGAAAGGGACCGGTTTGCGCAAGCTGACGTACCTCGTCGCATGTTCGATCGACGGGTTCATCGGGGACCCCGACGGCGATGCGTCGTACATGTGTCCGTACGTGGTGGGTGACTACGCCGAGTACCTGAAAGCGGAGCACCCGGACACCAACCCGACCCACGTCCGTCGGCTCATCGGCACCGGTGGGCTGCCCAACAAGGACTACGACACGGTCATCCAGGGCCGTGGCAGCTACTACATGGCGTTGAAGGAGGGCATCACCAGCCCGTACGCCCATCTGCGCGAGTACGTCGCCTCGCGCACGCTGAAGGAGTCGCCCGACCCGAACGTGGAGATCATCTCGGACGACCTGGTGGGCAAGGTCCGCGAACTCAAGGCGGAGAACGGTGATCTCGGCATCTACCTGTGTGGCGGCTCGGTGATCGCGGGAGAGCTGATCGACGAGCTGATCATCAAGACGTACCCCGTCGTCCAGGGCACCGGCCTCCCGATGTTCGGCTCCGGATTCGCTCTCACCGAGTTCACGCTCGACGACGTGCGCGGCTTCGACAACGGGGTGGTCGTACGGAAGTACGGCAGGAAGCGCTGAGCGCTGAGCGCTGAGCCGGTGCCGGGCGGGCGACGGCCCCGGAGATTGCCGGTGCACGGCGGGGAGCGGGGTGACCCCGTCGGCCCTACCCTGAGGGCATGGGCATCGACGAGCATGTCTGCCCGGTCTGCGGACAGCCTGTGGCCACGGTCGTACGGCGGCACAAGACGCTGGGCGCGTGGGTACCCGTATGGGGTCCGGGTCCGTGCAGGAACCACGAGTGTGCGGTGTACGTCGACGAGGCCGTCGAGGCCGCGGAGGCAGTCGCGGAGAAGCCCCGGGCGGTGGCCCGGCGGACGCACGCGAGCCATGGCGCGCATGGCGGTCACGGTGATCGGGCCGGTCACGGAGGCCCGGCCGGTCAGCCCGGTCAGCCCGGTCGTGAGGCGCACCCGGACGATGCCGGGGCGGCGGCCGGGCCGGCCGCGGTGACGGCCCCGGCGCCGGCTGCGGTGACGGACCCGGCTCCCGCCGGGGAGAGGACCGAGGAGAAGGCCTGACCTGGCTGGTCCGGCCCCTGGCTGCCGGCCCGTGGCGGACGAAGGAGCGGACACATGAAGTTCCTGATGATGGTCCTCGGTACGCAGGCGGACTACGAGGGCATGCGGGGCAAGGCGTCCGAGCACTCCCCGGCCTGGACGCAGGAACAGTTGCGGGCCATGTACGCCTACATGAGCGCGATCAACGACGACCTCACCGAGACCGGGGAGATGATCGACGGACAGGGGCTGGCCGAGCCGGCGAGCACCCGGTTCGTCACGGCGGACATCGACGGCAAACCGGTGATCACGGACGGCCCGTACCCGGACACCGCCGAACTGCTCGCCGGCTACTGGCTCCTGGACTGCGCCGACCTGGACCGGGTCACGGAGATTGCCGCCCGCGTCGCCCAGTGCCCCGGCCCCGAGGGGCTCAAGGAGTACCCGGTGGTCATCCGCCCGGTGCTCGAAGGCGCGGAGGAGATCTGAGCCGACGCGTGTCCCGGACGGCAGGCCCGTGTCCCGGACGGTCGGCTCGCGACCCGGACGGCAGGCCAGGGTCTCGGACGGCGGGCCCGTCGGGGCTCACCTGTCCTCCTCTCACCGGGGCCCCGGCCTCAGCCCGCCGTCGGAGGCAGCCCGCCTGTCTCCGGGGACCGGCCCGTCAGGCAGTACGTGCCGCCCGCCGGGTCGCGCATCACGGTCCAGTGCGGCTGGTGGGACACGCAGGTGGCGCCGAGGGATTCGTGGTGGGCTCGTGTGGCGTCGATGTCGGCGCAGGCGAAGTCGAGGTGGGCGGAGGCCGGGCGAGGGGTGTCGAGGCGCTGGAGGAGGATGCGGAGGGGAAGACCGGCCGGCGGGCGAAGGACATGGAACTCCGGGCGGGAACCGGGTCGGGAGTCCCATCCCGTCAGGGCCGCCCAGAAGGTGACCTCATCCGCGAAAGCGTCCGGCGACACGTCCAGGCACACCTGGTCCAGCCGGCTCCCGTCCCTCCCGTCCCTCCCGTCCACCACCGGCGGCCGCTTGGCCTCCCCGTGCCACGGCACCGCGCAGAAGAGATGCCCGGCGGGTGAGCGCAGCACCGCCCAGCCGTCGTGCGGGGCGACCGCCTCGGCGCCGAGCCGGACCGCCCGGTCGACGAGCGCGGGGACGTCCTCGACCGCGAGATCCAGGTGAGCGCCACCGCCCGACTCGACCCCCTGCGCCTTCACCCACGCGTCGTCGCTCTCGGGCAGCAGGGTGACGAACTCGCCCTGATCGCCCCGGGGCGCGGACAGTCGTGTTGCCGTGACCGCCGTCCAGAAGGCACAGGCCCGCTCGAACACGGCCGTCGGCCGGTCGACGAAGGCGTACGTCCACCGAATCGGCCCGCCGGCCTCGCCCGCCCTGCCCTCCGAGCCGCCGTCCATGCCTTCGTCCCCGCCGCCGCTACCGCCCACTCCACCCACAGCGCCGCTCCCTGTCGTACGGTCCAACCCCACGGCTGAACGACTCGTACGGTCCCTCGCCGCCCCGTTCCACGCAACGCCGTTTTCCGTGGGGCGAGCCGACGGCGCCGCACCCGGGTGATCAGTTCCGGCGCTGCATGAAGCGCAGCATGTTGCCCGCCGGGTCGCGGAACGCGCAGTCGCGGACGCCGTACGGCTGGTCCATGGGCGCCTGGAGGACGTCGGCACCCGAGGCTTCGACACGGGCGTAGAGGGCGTCGCAGTCGGTCGTGGTGAAGTTGACGCCCCGCAGGACGCCCTTGGCGAGGAGGGTGGCGATGGTCTCGCGGTCGGCCGCGGAGATGTCGGGGTCGGCGGCGGGCGGCTCCAGGACGATCTCCACGTCCGGCTGGAGCGGGGAGCCCACGGTGACCCAGCGCATGCCCTCGAAGCCCACGTCACCGCGGATCTCCATGCCCAGGACGTCACGGTAGAAGGCGAGCGCCTTGTCATGGTCGTCCACGGCGAGGAAGCACTGGGCGAGCTTCACGTCCGGGGCGAGGCCGTGCGCGGTGTTCGGATCGTTCGTAGCCATGCCCTCACACTAGGTCGGTCCGCACGGTCCCGTCCGGGCGTGACCTAGGACGCTTCGACCGGTTCCGCCGTACGTATGCGGTGTCGGGTCGGTCGGGTCAGGCGCTTCGCCACGCACGCGGGGATGGCCGCGCCCTCCTCGTGCGGGCGGGCCCGGTAGGCGCTCGGTGTCTCGCCGACCAACTCCGTGAAGCGGGAGCTGAACGAGCCCAGCGACGTACATCCCACGGCCATGCACACCTCGGTCACCGTGAGGTCGCCGCGGCGCAGCAACGCCTTGGCGCGCTCTATCCGGCGGGTCATGAGATAGCCGTACGGGGTCTCGCCGAAGGCCGCGCGGAAGCTGCGCTGGAAGTGTCCGGGGGACATCAGCGCGGTGCGGGCGAGCGCGGTCACGTCCAGCGGCTCGGCGTACTCGCGGTCCATGCGGTCCCGCGCCCGCCGCAGCCGCACCAGATCGTCCCGGTTCATGTCCACAGCATCGCACCGGCCACTGACAACGGCCCACGCGCGGGACTGCGGGTCACGGTCGACCCGGAGCGGCACGGGGTGTCACCCCTTCACCGCCGAGCTGGCCACCCCCTGGACGAACCACCGCTGGAAGAAGGCGAAGACGACCAGTACCGGCAGGACGAGGAGGACGCCGAAGGCGAGGATCTGGCCCCAGTCCGGGGGTTGCTGCCCCTGGAAGACGCTCATCTCCAGCGGCAGCGGGCGTACCGACGGGTCGGAGACCATCAGCACCGGCCACAGGAACGACCCCCACTGGGTGAGGAAGGTCAGGATGGCGACCGAGGCGAAGGCCGGCTTCGACATCGGGACGATGATCGCGAAGAAGGTGCGCCAGGGGCCGGCGCCGTCCAGCCGGGCCGCCTCCTCGATGCTCGGCGGGATCGAGCGGAAGAACGTGTGGAACTGGTAGACCGAGAAGGCGTTGGCGACGAACGGGAGCGCCTGGATGAAGAGCGTGTTCCGCTGGTCGTTGAACATGTAGAACAGCGGCACGGCCACCGACTCGAACGGCACCAGCATCAGCAGCAGGACCAGCGTGAAGACGGCCTCCCGGCCCCGCCAGCGCAACCGCGAGAGGCCGTACGCCGCCATCGAGTTGACGAAGAGACCGCCGGTCACCACCACGAACGCCAGCAGTAGCGAGACGCCCATGAACTGCCAGAAGTAGCCCGTGCTGTCGGAGTTCAGGCTGTCCAGGACGGCGGAGTAGTTGTCGAAGGACAGATGGGTGGGGAGGAAGCCGGACAGCCCGTTGAGGACCTCGTCGGACGGCTTGAGGCTGCCGAGGAGGAGATAGAGGGCGGGCAGCGCGAAGACGAACGCCAGGACGGAGAGAACCGCGTAGTCGAGGAAGCGGCGCAGCGGCCCGCGGGACGGACCGGTACCCGTGCTGGTGCCGGTACCCGTACTCATCGTCGTAACCATGTGCTCAGTCCTCGTTGTCGGGCCGGACGACGCGGCGCTGGATCAGGGTCAGGGCGACCACGATCAGGAAGAACACGACGGTGATCGCGGACGCCTGGCCGATGTTGTTCTGGTCGAAGGCGGTGGTGACGGCCTGGTACATCACCGTGCGGGCCGCGTCCTCGTCGAGGCCGCCGCCCTTGACCAGGACGTACACCTGGTCGAAGACGCGGAAGGACAGCACCGAGGTGAGCATCACGACGAAGACGAGGGTGGAGCGGATGCCCGGCAGCGTGACGTGCCGGAACTGCTGCCAGCGCGTGGCCCGGTCGAGCTGGGCGGCCTCGTAGAGCTCGCCCGGTATCTGCTGGAGCCCGGCGAGCAGGATGACCATCTGGAAGCCGACGCCCTGCCAGACGGAGAGCACGATGATCGATGCCATCGCGGTCAGGCCGTCGCCGAGCCAGTCGAACGCGCCCCAGTTGCCGAGGCTCACCGCGTCCAGCGCCGAGTTGAGCATGCCCTGGTCGCTGCGGGCGAGGATCAGCCGCCAGATCACCGCGACCAGGGCCATCGGGAAGACGACCGGCATGAAGAACACCGACCGGAAGATCCCGATCGCCTTCAGCTTGCGGTTCAGCAGGATCGCCAGGCCCAGCGCGAGGCCGGTCTGGAGGGGGACGACGACCACGGCGAAGGTCAGGTTGTTGAGCAGCGCCCGCAGGAAGGGGCCGGAGAGGTCGGGGTCGGTGAACAGCCGCCGGTACTGCTCGACTCCGAAGAAGGTGGGTTCCAGCGGGGAGCCGAGGCGCACGTTGTAGAAGGAGAGCACGACGGCGTAGCAGAAGGGGATGCCGACGAAGGCGATCAGTCCGGCGACGGCGGGGGCCGACATGAGCAGCCCGTGCAGCCATGTGCGGTCGCGGCGTGACGGCCGCCGGGCCGGTGTGCCGGGGGATGCGGCCTGCTGCCGGCCTGGGGCCGCCGCGGGCGCGGGTTCCACGGTTTTCACGGAGGGGTCCTCTTCCCGGAGGGGCGGACGGACACGGTGTGCGCGCCCGCCCCGGCCGATGGGTTCGGCTGAACCCGTTGAGTTCGACTGGACCGATGGGTGCGATGCGGCCGACCGGGCGCGTCGCTACGGGATCTCGTAACCGGCGTTGTCGGAGAAGTCCCGGTCGATGGCGCGGGCGGCCTTCGACAGGGCGTCCTTCGGGTCGGCGCCGCCGTAGATCGAGTTCACGGCCTCGCTGAACTTCGCGGTCACCACGGGGTATCCGGCGGTCACCGGACGGGTGACGGCGACACACGACGCGCTGATGTCGCTGTCGCCGCAGGGCTTGGCGAGCTGGTCGGCGAAGAGCTGGAGCGGGCCGCCCTGCTGGTAGAGGGGGCTCGCGGCGAGCGCGGACTTCGTGGCCGGCGGCGCGCCGTTGGCCTTCGTCATGGCGCCGACGTTGGTGTCGTCGAGCAGGAAGTCCAGGAAGGTGCCCGCGGCCTTGGCGTTCTTGCTGTTCGCGCCGACGCCCCAGGCCCACGAGCCCTGGCCGGTCTTCGGGCCGTCGCCGAAGTCGGGCAGCGGCAGTACGACCAGGTCGTCGCCGAGCGCCTCGCTGTAGGCGGGGTACATCCAGTGCCCGACCCAGCTCAGGGCGACCCGGCCCTTGGCGAAGGCGTTGCCGTCGGTGTTGGCGTCCGTCGCGGCCTTCCAGGACTGGAAGGTCTTCATGGCCGACACCACGGCGGGGGTGTCGAGGGCACCCTCGGCCTTGCCGTCCTTGAGCAGGGAGCCGCCGGCCGACCAGACGATCGGGGCGAACCCGTAGGTCCCCCATTCGTTGGCGTAGCCGTTGCCCTCCTGGAGGTCGATGACCTTGCCGTCGGAGTCCTTCGGCTTGAGCGCCTTGAGCGCGGCGTCGAACTCCTTCGCCGTCCAGGCGTCGTCCAGGCCCTTCGGGTACGTCACCCCGGCCGCGTCCAGCAGCTTCTTGCTGCCGTACATGCCGAGTCCGGAGTCGAACATGCCCAGGCCGTAGTGCTTGCCGTCGATCTCGCCCTGCGCCTTGCTCGCGTCGCTGGCGTTGGCGAGCGTCTTGGCGGAGACGTGGTCGTCGATCGGGGCGAGCTTCTTGTTGTAGACGAAGTTCGCCATCGTCGGTCCGTCGAACTCCAGGACGTCCGGCAGTTCGCTCGCGTCCGTCGCGGTGATCGTCTTGGTGTAGTCGGTCTCCGGTATCAGCTTCAGCTCGACCTTGACCTTCTTCTGCGAGGAGTTGAACGACTTCACCGCGTTCTGCAGTGCCTCCGACTCGCTCTTCTGCCCCTGGTGGGCCCAGACGCTGATCGTCCCCTCGCCGCTGCCGGCCTCGGCGGACGTGTCGCCCCCACCGCCTCCGCCGCAGGCGGCCAGCACCGCCAGGGGAAGGGCCAGGGCCACTCCCGTACGGGCGGCGCGGCGGAACCTTCTGCTGGTCGAGCCGGTGGTCGGATTCATGGTGTGTGCCTCCGTGCGGGATGAGGGTGCGAGGTGCGGGGGGCTCTCGGGTGCTTGGGCGGCCGGGCCCGACGGCGTTCGGCGGGCGGGGACTTGAGAGGTACGGGGCGTGCAGGCCGTATGGGGTGTGCGGGCCGTATGGGGTGTGCGGGCCGTGCGGGGTGTACGGGTCGTCCGGGGTGTACGGGTCGTACGGGACGTGCGGGGTGTACAGGGCGGCCGGGACGTCACTGGGGTCCGCGCGGGCGCGGCGGCGCCGTCGTCTCGCGCAGGACGAGGCGGATGGGCATCTCCACCCGGCCGGGCGGCTGTTCGGCCCCCGGTTCGTCCAGTTGCCGCAGCAGCAGCCGGGCGGCCTCCGCGCCCTGCCCGGCGACCGGCTGGGCGACGGTGGTCAGCCCGACCACATCGGCGAGTTCGTGATCGTCGAACCCGACCACGGACACGTCCTCCGGCACCCGCAGCCGATGCCGTCTGAGCGCGCGCAACGCGCCCATCGCCATCTCGTCGGACTGGGCGAACACGGCGGTCGGCGGCCGGGACGCGGCCAGCAGCTCGGTCATCGCCCGCTCGCCGCCGTCCACCGTGTAGTCGCCGTCAGCCACCAGCGCCGGATCGGGCTCGATCCCGGCCTCGGCGAGGACGTGCAGATAGGCGGTGCGACGGTCGACGGGGGTGGTCCAGTGCAGTGGCCCGCTGGCCCCGGAGATCATGCCGATCCGGCGGTGGCCGAGGTTCACCAGATGCCGTACGGCGCTCTCCGCGCCCGCCCGGTCGTCGATGCCCACCACCGTGAAGCCGGGCCGGGCGCCCCCGACCGTGGAGGCCAGCGGCACCCCGAGGGAGCGCAGCGCGGCGGACTCGTCCTCGTCCGGGATGAGCAGCGACAGCACCGCGTCGACCCGCTTGCGCACCGGCAGCTTGGTGAAGAACCGCTTGCGCGCCTCGGCCGAGCCCAGGTTGTAGAGCAGCACGTCGTACCCGGCGGCGCTGAACACCTGCTCGGCGGCGTCCAGCACGGTCCCGAAGAACCAGCGGCCGATGTACGGGGCGACGACCCCGATCGTGTACGTGCGCCCACTGGCCAGGCTGGACGCCGAACGGGACGCGGTGTAGCCGAGCTGTGCGGCGACGGCCGCGATCTGGGTGCGTACCTCGTCCGATACGCCCGGCCGGCCCCGCAGCGCGCGGGACACGGTGGACGCCGAGACGCCGGCGGCGCGGGCGACATCGGTGATGCTGACCGTCACGGCGGATTTCTCCCGTCGGGTTCACGTCGGTGTGCGTGGGGGGTGACGTGACCGTAAACCCGGCCTCCCTGTTGCGCAAGCGTTTGCGTTCAGTTTTACTTGCGCTGATTCTCAAGCGATACCTCACTGGACCAAGGTCAGCGCACGCGTTTGGGCGCTACGAGCCGACAGGACTGCTGCGCATGCGATACGCCCCGCCGGGCCTCTGCGTGAACGACTTCGCCCTGCTCCGCGAGGACGACGGCACCTACACGGTGCTGCATCTCCAGGGGCCCTGGACCGCCGAGTTCGACCATCTGCGGATGGAGACCTCCTACGGCCGGGCCACCTCGGCCGACCTGGTCGGTTGGCGGCCTGAGGGCACCGCCTTCGGCAACGGTCTGCCCGGCCGCTTCGACCAACAGGCGGTGTGGACGATGCATCCCGTCCGCCACGGCACCGGCAGCGCGATGTTCTACACCGGGGTGAGCGGGCTGACGCCGGAGGGCTGGCCCCTGCAGTCCGTCGGCCTCGCCCGCTCCGACCGCACGGACGGCACGGGCTGGCGGCGCCACGGCACCGGACCGGTCGTCGAGGCCGACCCCCGCTGGTACCGCACGGCCGACAGGATGGGCTGGCGCGACCCGTTCGTCGTCCCCGACGACGAGGGCGAGGGCTGGGTCATGGTGATCTGCGCGAGCGACGCCTCGCTCCCCGTGGAGGTCAGCGGCTGCGTGGCCCTCGCGACCTCCCCGGACCTGGAGCACTGGACCGTCCACCCGCCACTGATCTCCCCGGGTGACGTGAACGAGCTGGAGTGTCCCGTCCTGGAGCGCCTCGACGACGGCACCTGGCTCCTGCTGGGCTCGATCGGCGCGACGCGCGGCTTCGACGCGTGGACGGCCCCACGGCTGCGCGGCCCCTGGACCCGGCACGGGCAACTCGGCCCCACGGGGGCGTACGCCCCCCGCGTCATCCTGGACCCCGACGGCTCCCGAGTCGTGCTGCACACGACCCCCCGCCGGGTCGGCCTCACCGACGCCGGCGACCCGTGCCGGGGCATGCTCGCCCAGCCCAAATCCTTGGTCGTGGGGGCGGATTCGGCCCCGCACCTGGCCTGGTGGCCCGGCCTCGACGCCTGGCTCGGCGACCCGACGACCGCCCCCGCACTCCACGCGGTCGGCGACATCGCCCTCTCCGGCGGTCCCGTCGAGATCGCCCTGCGCACCGATACCGCCGACCCCGCTCGCCCGGCCCTCACCGTCACCTGCGACGGCAGGAAGCTCCACATCACGGGCCCGGCCGGCACCCCGTTCGCCGAGACGGTCCTGCGCGAACTCCCCACGTCACTGCGCATCCTGACGGTCGGCGAGTACGTCGAGGTCTACGCGGACGGCGTCTTCGCCCTGACCGCCCTCTGCTACTCCGGCCGCCCCGCCCCCTGGACGGTCACGACCGACGACCACACCGC
>NZ_JARGEE010000489.1:0-6080 GCF_033794485.1 Streptomyces sp. MB09-02B | reverse complement strand
ACCCCACACCCAGCCCGACAACCCCCACACGGGCCACACAGCCCCGAGAAGGAGCAACCGTGACCGAACCCGAACCCGAACGCGACCGCCTCGCCGAGCAGCGGTCCCTCGCCCTCGACTACCTCGACTCCCTCGACGGCCAGAAGATCACCGAAACAGACCGGCAGCGACTCCTACGCATCCTCGACGACGGCCGCCTCAACGGACCCCTCTGCGGCAAAACCCAGGCCGCCAACGGCAACACCTACCCGCCCTGCGCCAGACCCAAGGGCCACATCGAGGCGTACTGCCGCGACGCCGCGCGCAACGCCTACTTCATCGCCGCCGCGCAGACGGCTGACCTCCGGAGGAACCCGTGACCCACACCCGAACCCACGTCTACGTCAGCTTCGCGAACCCGCACCTCGTCTGCGACCTCTGCCGGAAGCCCGTGCCCCGCTGGCACAACAACGACAAGTGCGGCTGCGAGGAGACGTTCTGGAACGACCCGTGCGGCTGCCAGCGGGCCGGGATCACCAGCGTCTGCCCGTCCTGGAATCCGGTCGACGGCTGCGTCTGCCAGGAAGTCCTCGGCACCGTCGACCACCCCGCCCCGTCTGTGCAGTGCCCGGCACCCAAGGAGCAGCAGTGACCGACCGCCCCATGATCGGCGTGGGCATGCCCGCCGCCCTCCACCTCGACGCCTTCGGCCGCGAGATCGAAGCCGCCTTCGGCTACCTGCCCTACCTCGTAGGCACCGCCGCCGTCGGCAAGACCTGGCGCGACGTCGACGTCCGCTTGATCCTCCCCGACGACGAGTTCGACCACCTGTTCCCGCCCATCGAGTCTGGCCGCTTCCCTGACGGGCTGTGGAGTCTGCTCTGCGCCGCGCTCTCCGAGCTGGGCCGCCAGCGGACCGGGCTGCCCGTCGACTTTCAGATCCAACGTCAGAGCTACGCCAACGACCGGTTCCCCGGGGTGCGGCAGGCCCTCGGACTCCACGACAGGAACGGCCAGTGAGCATCTACGGCAGCATCTACGGCGTCGGCGGCGACGGCGACCCCGAACACCTCGGCCACCCGTGGCAGTACAACGGCTCCCACATCCTCCCCGCGCAGGATGGGCCGCGGGCCGGCAGCATCGGCCTCGCGTTCATCCCCTCCCACATCACTCGCGACGGCCGCGACGACCAACCCTCAGACGGCACCCCGTGGCCGTGGCTGCGCCTCCACCTCACCGTGGACGGCGACGACCCGTGCACCCTGATCAACCCGGCCCAGGCCCGGCACCTCGCCGAACAACTCGCCACCTGGGCCGACCAGGCCGACCCGCCCGAGTCCGCCGGCGGACAGCACTGGTGGATCCACGCCCGCTTCCGCGACGGCAGCTCCCTCTGCGGGCCTGGCAGCAGTGACCGCGACGCGACCCTCGCCAAGCTCGCCGAACTCCGGGCCAAGCATCCCGGCACCCTGTACCGGCTCGTCTGCGACACCACCCGCAGCACCGTGGAGGACGCGTGACCGACCAGCCGCAGGAACGCGACGTCGTGCGCGCCGCCCGCCTCGACAGCCTCAGCGTCCTCCTCACCCGCATCGCCAACGGCCGGACGCTCACCCCGGAGGAGGCCCGGCTCCTGGTGGAGCACGTGGGCGCCGAGGTCAGCGAGTCCACGACGGCGCGCGCTGCTGCCGCCGACCTCGCCCAGCGTCTCGACATCGGCGACGCACAAGCCTGGTGCAAGTACTGCCGCCGCGCCTGGGACAGCCCCACGCACCGATGCGAGTCAGACGCCGAACAGCGGGTGCAGCGGATCGCTGAACTCCGCGACCGGTGGCTGATGGCCGGGCCCCCGCCGCTCGGCACGCCCCTCGCGCGCTGGTGGGACAAGCGGCTCATCGAACTGAACACCGCCCTCGACGAGCCCGCACCCGCCACGCCGGCAGCGACCCAAGCGACCAAGGACCAGACATGACCATCCGACTCCAGCGGAAGATCCGACGCATCACCAACACCCTCGACCCCGCCAACCGGCCCCTCACCGCCCAAGACCTGCAACGCGCCACCTGCTACCGACCCGCCACCATCTACCCCGCGCTGCACCGGCTCCTCGCAGCCGGCTGGATCGACTGCGTGGGTGGACCGCGGGGAGTGGCCGGCTACGAACTGACGGCGCGCGGGCGGGCGGCGGCAGGGCTTGTCGGGCCGGGCGTCAGATCGACGAGCTGAACCCGCCGGCCTTCCGCACACCGGTCTGTACGAGGATCCGGGCGAGTGTCGGCGACGGCCGCCGTGCGGCGAGTTGGGCGAGGGGGACACGGGGCGGGGGCTGGCTGGTCATCGGAGTCTCGCTCTCGGTCGTACCGGTGCTGCACTGACGGTAGCGGGCGCGGCGTGGCATCCTGGCTTCGGCAGTGCGGTCCTCAGGGAGGGCCGTCCGATCGGCTGCCGCGCGCCGGAGTAGCCATCCGGCGCATCCCGCCTTCCGCCCCGCTCCTCCACGTTGAGGACGGGGCGGTCGTGCGCCGTGGCATCCTGGCTGGGTTCCCTCGTAGCTCAACTAGGCAGAGCACCCGACGGGGAGGCTGCGCGTTCAAATCGCGTCGAGGGAACGTCTGCCGGGACGAGGTCGGAACCAGGTGACTGGATCCTCCCGCACCAGCGGTTCCCCGTCGGGGAGGTCAGCCGCGCGGGGCTAGAGGCCCCCGGAGACGAGTGGGCGTCCGTTCACCCCGAGCGGGCGCCCGCTGTCGTACACGCGCGCTACCCTGACTGTGTTGGCCCGTCGTCCTCTGCTCCGGCAGGCCAGCCTGCTACACAACACGACGCCCCCTCCCGATAGGTGCGGAAGGGGGCGTCGCTGTTCGAGGGGGTCAGCCCCACGCGGTGTCGCTCATCGATCCCACCCCGCTCCTTCATCGTCGTCGAGCCAAGCGTAGTAGTCGCTCCCCTGCCACGCCGTATGCCGCTGGTGGTAGCCGCGCTCCCCGCAGTACACGGTGTCTGGCATCGGCTCCTCACGAAACGTCGCCGCACACGACGCGTCGCACTGATCGACCTCGTCGGTGACCGGGCCGTGTTCGGGAGCGCCGCCCGCCGCCCGCCGTTCCAGGTACGCCCTGAACTCGGCCACAGCCTTCCGGTCCCCCTCGGTGAGGCGGGCGTTCGGATTGTTGCCACAACGCGGGCCTACGGTCGCCGCTTCGTTCTGCATCGGATTCTCCACCACTACCTCTCCTCCGCCTCGCTGGCCGACTGACGCAGCGACGTGGCGATCGCCTTCACCGCCGCATTCCACGTCCGATCCTGGTCCGAGCCGGTGATCCCGTCGAGGAACTCCTGCTCGACCGCATCAGCCGCCAGACGCAACTCCCGCGCCCGGTAGGCGTCGAGGAGTTGCGCCGCCTCGTCCAACGGCGTACCCCGCTTCCCCGCCGCGCCGTCGTACGGCGGATCGTTCAAGGCGGACATGATCGCGATTCGCGGGTCAACGGTGGTGGTCACTGGGGCTCCCTGTTCTCTGGGCTTGGGGCTGCGCTTCTTCGTGTCCGGACCGCGTCCTCGTCGCTTGCCGAGACGCTCCCGCATATAGGGGGCGAGCACGTCGTACGGGAGCGTCCGCGTCTTACCGACCACCCGGTAATCCTTCTCAGTGATCGGCCAACCCGAGTGCGGATCGCGGGCCAAACGCCGCAGCCCTTCGGCGGTCATGCTCTGGGCGATGCCTTCTACGACGAGCCGTTCAGCGGCCTCGGTGAAGGTCAGCATCGTCCGCTGCTCCTCTCCCTGCGGCGTGTCTTCGGGCATGCCCCATCCTCCCAGCTTTATTGCGTTGAGCGCAACAAAGCGCTACGTTTGTACAGCACCAACAGAACAGCCCGGCGTGAGTTCGCACCTCGCGCCGGGCCTGTCACCCACCTGCCTACCAGGAGAGATGACCAATGCAGGGTACCGACCCGCAAGCCCCGAAGCACGACCCGCGCACCGAGCCGCTCCCCCCGCAGGGGCAAGCCGCACTCGCCCGCCTCGACCGCGCCCTCCGCCCGGCGGTCGCCCAATGAGCGCCCAGCCCACCGAAGCCGAACGCGTCGCAGCCCTCCAAGCCGAAGCCGCCGCCGCATACGCCGCAGCCCAAGCCCAACAGGACGCCGCCCGCGAACAACTCGCCTTCGCCCGCATCCACGGCAACGAAGCCGCAAGCACCCGCTGATGGGCCGCCTCTCCGACTTCGCCCGCAGCCTCCGCCCCGGCAACGACCAACAACTCGCCAACGACCTCAGCACCCAACGCAGAGCCAGCCACCGCCGGAACCTCCGCGCCAACGCCGCCGCCGGCCAAGCGTGGGAAGACGCCGACCGCCAACAAGACAAACGCGGCGGCTGGTACCGCGCCCGCTGAAACCCACCGACCGCCGGCCCCCGCGAACATCCCCCCGCGGGGGCCGGCCTTCGCCCGGAGGATGACCGTGCAGAAGCTCACCGGAGGACAGATCGCCGTCCTCGTCGTCACCACGATCCCCATGATCGCGGTCGGCATCGGCGGGGCCATCGGCACATACGCCAACGCCGCCAGCGTCCTCCACCGCAAAGAGACCGCCCTCGGTGTCGTCGCCGCCGGCGAAGGCGCGACCCTCGTCGCCGCCCTCGTCATGATCGTCGTCACGATGCTCGGGCAGAGCGCACCCTCCGTCGTACGGGCTGCACTCTGGCTCCTTCCCGCCGCCGCCTCGGTCATGGGTCTAGCGATCGCCCCCACCGTGACGGAAGCCGTCGTCTTCGGCCTCACCCCCCTCGCCATGACCGCGTCCGCCGAAGGCCTCTCCCTCCTCGCCCGCCGCATCGTTGTCCACCGCACCGGCGTCGACATCGAGGCGCAGCGGCGTGACTCTGCCGTCACGCGCAAACTGAACTGGCACCAGGCCAGCGCCGACCACCACCCCTCCAAGCTGCGGCGGTGGCGATCGGAGCGAACTGCGTGGAGGCTCGCCAGCAAGGTGGCCGCGAACGATCCAGGCTTGCGCGACGAACTGATGAGCGTTCAGCGCAAGCGCATCGTGCAGGGCGCAGACAAGGCCCTCACTGAAATGTTCGGTCTCCCGGTCGCACCAGGCGGCTTTGAGGAGGCGGCGCAGCAGGCGATCACGGTAGCCGGTGGGACCAGCCCAGCGCTGCCGCCCGCGCCACCCCGGAACCGCGCTCCCAAGGAGCCCCCGCCGTCCGCCCCTGCGGGCCCGCTCGGGGAGGCCGTTGAGGACGTGCGGGCGCTCTTCGGGAAGGCGCACGCCCCCATCGTGTACTTCCTCCGCAACGGAAGCCGCGTCAAAATCGGCGTCTCGCAGAACCTGCGTCGCCGCGTCGCCGCGCTCTCACTCCGGCCCGACGACGTCATCCGCGCCGAGCACGGACACCAGGAGTGGGAGCGGACCCAGCACCGCCGCTTCGCCGGCCTCCGCGTCGACGACACCGAGTGGTTCGAGCTACGCGGCGCGCTCGCCGAGTACCTCGGGTATCCCGCCGAGGACAGCGTGCCCGGACGTCCGGACACAGGGACGGACACCGACCTGGACACGTCCGGACAGCCGGACAGCGAGCCGGACACGGCATCCGGACAGGGCGAGGCATCGTCCGACGCTGAGCCCGTGACCAGCCCGGACACGCATCCGGACAGTCCGGACCCGCTGTCCGCCCTCGCCAAAGCGGCGTCCGGGCCCGCCGACCTTGTCCGCTCCCTCGCCACCCACGGCGTCCCCAAGGACGCCCTCGTGTCCGAGGCTGTCCGGCTGCGTCCGGACATGGTCGCGGACAGCATCCGCCGCACCGCCAAACGCCTCGGAGAGGGGCCGTACCTGTGAACACCCAGCCCGACGCCGACGAGCGTCGCATCGCCCAACTCCTCCGCCAGCGCGGCGTAGGCCCCGACGCCGAACCCGCCCTCGTCATCCCGCCCATGCCGACACGGCGCCCGAGGGACTGGCTGGACGACATTCTCGAAAGCAACACCCCGCCAGCCCCGAAGCCAGCGCCCGTGAAGGAGGCCCCGGCCGCGGTCGACCCGGTCCCGCCGGACGACGACGGGGACGACCCCGAACCCGCCTGCACCCCCCA
>NZ_JARGEE010000488.1:0-6095 GCF_033794485.1 Streptomyces sp. MB09-02B | reverse complement strand
CTCCCGGCCCCGCGACCGCCCCCCGGCTCCGCCAACGGCACCAGGCAGCGCAGGAGGGCGGCCGCTTCCTCCACTCTCCGTTCGCCACCGAGCCCGAGCACGGGCAGAACACCTGACCAGGAGCGGAGCCAGCGAGTCCTGGCAGCCTCGTCGAGGCTCACCGGATGGCTGAGGTCCCTGTGATGCGGCCCCTCGCTGACTTCTCGGTAGGGGTCCAGGTCATCGAGCGGTACCGGGATGCAATCGGGCAGCAGTGGCGGCAGGACGTTGAGCGGCGTCCACGCGGCGGCAGTCGACAGCGCATCCCCGCTCATCCCGTGCTCCAGGTGCACCACGGTGTCGATCTCGCCCGGCTGACGCAGAGTCATACGATATCCGTCGTAGGTGACCTCCACCGTGGCATCGTTCGACGCGGCCGTACGCAGAGCGCCCAGGGAAGGCAGGCAGAGCACCCCGTCTCTCGCGACGAGGCGATCGGAGAAGGACAACCCCGCTCGGACTGCGGCCGCCGCCACCACCGCACTGAGATAGGTCAGGTCACGACGCACCGTCCGCCCGCGTTCCTCCTCGGTGCGCACTCCACCACTGCCCCGCAGCGCCCGCAGGCAACTGCGCACCCAGGGCCCCAGCAGCGGATACAGGAGCCGCTCGCGGGCGGGCGAAGTGCCGTCACGCTTCGCTGCAGAGTGCCGGCGTTCGCCGACAGGAGTCCCGGCCGGTGCCCGTTCCGCCTGTGAACCCGGTGTCGACTCGCGTCCATCCACTTCTCCGGCCGTCACATCCGCCACGTCCAGCAACGCCCAGTCGTGTCTCAGCCGCGCGCGGAGCGGCTCTGGGCAGATCCGCTCGTCGGCGTCCTCGACGGCGTCGAGGACCGCGCGGAGCAACAGCAGTCGTCGGGTGTGCTGATCCCGCACGAGGAGGGCCAGCGTCTCGGGCTCTCCCGCGGTTCGCCCCAGCTCACGCAGGGCCTTTTCGGGCAGGGCCGACGAAATCACCGGTACTCTCCCTCGGATACGGCAGTGTCGGCGGCGCCGCCCGGCGACGTGGCCCACTCCTGAAGCCTCCGGGCGACATGACGAATGAAGCGCTGCAGATCGGCGCAGTACACCGACGGGTTGGTGAAGCCGTCCCCGGCGCGGTACCGATGGGCGTAGTGCCCACCACCGCAGACGGCCAGCAGCGGACAGGCGCGGCATTCCCCCGCCAGGGCGGCGATGCCCGCCTGCCGTGCGGCCACTCCGGGATGGCGCAACGCCTCGTCGAAGCTGTTGCCGAAGACATCGAGTCCCGTGCGCGCGGCGCCGTCGTATGCGGACTTCAAGGAATCAACCTGCTCGATCGCACCGTCCGTCTCCACGACAACTGCGTCGAACGGGGCCAGCCCCAGCGACTCCGTGTGCGCAGGCAGCCCCAGCAGGAGCGCCATGCACTCCTCGAAGAGCCGCACTTTGGTCCGCCCGCGTCCACCGTCTGCCCAGTGATCGAACACGGCGCACAACCAGTCACCGTAAGGAGTTGCCGGGGCCGTGCCCGCGTCCGGTGTGAGGTGGGGCGGAGGAGCCGACCAATTGCCGTGCGGCAGGAGGAGGTCGACGGCCGGGGGACGAAGCGCGACGAGCGAGTCGAACACCTCGACGGGATCCGTACCCGGGTCGACGACCGAAAGGATCCCGGCGTACGACTCCGGGAAGCTGTCCGCGAGCAGGCGGGCGGCACGGACAGCCGCCGGCCATGACGGTCGACCAGCATGATCCACACGTTGCGCGTTGTGGGTCGGGAGACCTCCGTCCAGGCTGATGCCGACACGGACACGGTGGTGGGCGAGCCGCTGCAGCCGTGACACCGTCAGAAGGGTGCCGTTGGTCTGCACGACGGTGTGAACGGCGCACGAATCGGGGACTTCGGCCCGCACCCGCTCGGCGAAGTCGACCAGGGTTCGCGTTCCGGCGAGCATCGGTTCACCACCGTGCAGGACCAACGACAGCGCACCCAGCCGGTGCGCCGTCGCGTGTTCGGCGATGCGGTCCGCCGTCCGTTCGAGCACCGGCGGACCGGCAGGTCCGGGACGCTCGCGCCAGGTGCTGTCCGGCCCTTGGTACAAGAAGCAGTATCGGCAGGAGAGGTTACATCGGCCATGTACCTTGACGATGAACTGCCGGAACGGAACGGGTCTGCGGTGGGCTGCGGCAGGCACCGCCCCGACGGACGCGCCGGTTCCTCCACGCTGTCGCATGCATCCCCCGCGGCGTCCGGCACGCCGCACCCAGCGACGTACGCCATGGACCTGACCGTCGGGTGTGCCATTCCCGAGCACGCCCTCGCCACAAACACAGAGTGGGAGAACATGTCCGGTTCGACAGTACGTGTCGACCGGAAGTCCTTCACGGCCCGACTTCTCGGGGCACCCCTCAGAACGCGTTGTTGAAGCCCCACAGCATCTCGGTCGGCTGTTCCGCTCGCTCCCGGAGCTCGGCAAGCACCTCGGCCAGCACAGGATGTTGGATGGTCCGCAATTCAGCGAGCCGTAGTTCGAGAAGATCCGGAAGTGGCTCCTCGTTCAAAGCGGCGTCGTCATGTGCACCCATGCGTGACTCCCTCCCCCTTGCAGTCCATGCTCGGTGGGCCTCGATGTCGCGCCTGAGCGCACCGCAGTCCCGTAGGACATACCCCGTGGACGGCACGACCGAGCACAGGAGGGCCCCGCCGTCCGCTGAGGGGTGGATCAGGGCACTCCCTGGCCTTCTATGCTTTTCAGAGCCCTTCCCCGAGATCGACGGAGCATTTCCCATGTACTTCACGGACCGTGGCATCGAGGAACTGGAGAAGCGGCGCGGCGAGGAGGAGGTCACGTTCGAGTGGCTCGCCGAGCAGCTGCGGACCTTCGTGGATCTGAATCCGGACTTCGAGGTACCGGTGGAGCGGCTGGCCACGTGGCTGGCACGGCTGGACGACGAGGACGAGGACGAGTAGTCGTTCCTCCGGCGGACACGACCGGGGCTCAGTCGCGTCGCCCGGCTCAGTCGCGCGGCGGGTTCAATCTCACGGCCTGCTTCAATCTCACGGCCGGGTTCAATCTCACGGCCGGGATCAGTCCCGCGGATGGGCCAGGTCATAGAGCAGACCGAGGGTGCCGTGGGCGATCAGGAGGCCGCCGGCGACGAGCCAGCCGGGGCTGCGGCGGTGCAGGCCCCAAGCGGTGAGCGGGAGGCCCGCCAGCAGTTGGGCGGTGGCCAGGGCGCGCGCCCTCGGGGTGCCGGCCCAGGGCAGCCACGGGCCCAGGCGGCCGCGTTCGAGGGCGTCGAGTTCCGTGCGGACGGCCCCGCGCCAGCCGGTCCACTCGATGCGCTGGACGCCGGGCTGGACCCGGGCGACCTCACGGAGCCGGTCGGCGGGTTCGCCCGGGGTGAGGCCCGCCGGGAGTGACACCCCCGCACGGGCGAGGACGGCGAGCAGGCCCAGCAGGCGGGCGCGGGCGTCGGCGGCCGGGTCGGGCTTGGTGAGGTGGTCCAGGGACTCCGCGTCCAGGACCGGGTCCAGCCCCAGGCGGGCGGCGAAGGTGCGCATCGCCTCGTCCTCACCGGCCGGGGTGCCGTCCGCGAGCCATACGTAGCCGACGGTGCGGCGGAATCCGGCGGCGAGGGTGTACCCGCCACGGTCCGCGTCCCACCACAGCGCGAGTACGGGCCACGGGACGCCCACGGCGAGGGCGGTCGCCCAGCCGGTGAGGACCCGGTCGACCAGCTCCCCGCCGTGCGACCAGGGCTTTCCCTCCGGCACGAGCGCCGTCCACTGCGGACCGGCGGGGACGAGCAGCATGCGTTCGCGCAGCAGCTGGGCGACGGGGGCGACGGAGTCGGGATCCGCCCGGCAGAGCAGGAGCGCGCCGGGGGCGGGGGCGGGCCGGGGGTCACGGGATCCCTGGGAGCGTTCCGTCGACATGCCTCCACGCTAGGCCGTTATGCCCAGGTATATCCCTGCGGGATCACCAGAACGGGTGTCTTGACTTTCCATCACCGCGATATATCGTGAATTACGTGAGACGCGATAGTGCGCGTCTTTGGTGTTCTGTCGTGTCGGGTCTGCCGAGGAGGTCAGCACCATGTCCGAGTGGTCCGTCGCCGAGCCGCGAAAGCTCACGTTCGACGAGCCGGTGACGGCACTGCGCGTGCGCGTCGTCAACGGAACGGTGAACGTCATGGGCACCGACGAGGGTTCCGCCCGTCTCGAGGTGTCCGACGTCGAGGGCCCACCGCTGACGGTCACACAGAAGGACGGCACCTTGACCGTGGCCTACGACGACCTGCCCTGGAAGGGCTTCTTGAAGTGGCTCGACCCCAAGGCCCGGCGCCGCAACGCCCTGGTGTCGCTCGCCGTTCCGACGGGCACCCGGGTCGAGGTCGGCGTGGTGGGTGCCACGGCCGTCGTGTCCGGGCTGGGCGGGCGTACGGAGGTGAAGGGCGTCTCGGGTGACACCACACTGGTCGGCCTGTCGGGGCCGGTGCGCGCCACGACCGTCTCGGGGAGCGTGGAGGCGCAGGCTCTCACCGGTGAGCTACGGCTCAGTTCCGTCTCCGGCGACCTGACCGTCATAGAGGGCTCCTGCCCCACCGTGAAGGCCGACTCGGTGAGCGGCGCCATCATCCTCGACCTCGACCCCACGAGCGGCCCCACCGACATCGGCCTCACCAGCGTCTCCGGTGAGATCGCCATCCGCCTCCCCCACCCCGCCGACGCCGAGGTGGAGGCCAACACGGCCAGCGGGACCATCTCCAACGCCTTCGACGACCTCCGCGTCAGCGGCCCCTGGGGCGCCCACAAGGTCACCGGCCGCCTCGGCCCGGGCAACGGCCGCCTCAAGGCCACGACGTTCTCGGGCTCCATCGCCCTTCTTCGCAGGCCACCGGCGGAGGAGGACGAGCCGTGGGACACCCCCGACTCCCCCCATCCGGACGGTACGACCGCTGAGGCGACCGACGGCACGACCTCTCGCCCGACCGACAAGAAGGTGCTCTGACATGCCTCCCGTCTTCGCCCACGGCCGTCTGCGGCTGTATCTGCTGAAGCTGCTGGACGAGGCGCCGCGCCACGGCTACGAGGTGATCCGCCTGCTGGAGGAACGCTTCCAGGGCCTGTACGCGCCCTCGGCCGGCACCGTCTACCCCCGTCTGGCCAAGCTGGAGGCCGAGGGCCTGGTCACCCACACCACCGAGGGCGGCCGCAAGGTGTACGCGATCACCGACGCGGGCCGCGCCGAACTGGCCGACCGCAGCGGTGAGCTGGCCGACCTGGAGCTGGAGATCCGCGAGTCGGTCGCGGAGCTGGCCGCCGAGATCAGGGCCGATGTCCGGGGCGCGGCGGGCGACCTGCGCCGCGAGATGCGGGCGGCGGCCTCCGAGGCCCGCAAGGAGAGCGGGGGTGGCGCTTCACCCGGGGAGGCCGGGGAGTACGCCGACAGCGAGTCCTGGCGGGCGGCGAAGGAGGAGATGCGGCGCGTCAAGCAGGAGTGGAAGGAGCAGGCCCGCCGCGCGAAGGACGAGAGCCGACGGGCACGGGACGAGGCCCAGCGCGCCCGCCGCCAGGCCAAGGAGGCTCAGGAGCACGCCCGTACCCAGGCCCAGGAGGAATTGCAGCGCATCGCCAAGCGGGTCCAGGACCACGTCCAGGACCACTTCACGCGGGGTGACTGGCCGACGGGGGTGCGCGAGGGCCTGACCGAACTGGCCAAGGAGTTCGGCGAGTTCGGAAAGGACTTCGGGAAGGAGTTCGGCAAGGACTTCGGCTTCGGACGGACGGGGACCACCGCCGCCGGCGCCGATGGCGGGGAACCCGAGTACTCGACCACTCCCGAGGACTTCCCCGCCGACTACGAGCCCGCATGGGTGCACGAGACGCCCACCGGAGATCCGTCCCGCGACCTCGACCGCCTCCTGGACCGCTTCCGGGACGACATCCGCGACGCGGCCCGCGACCACGGAGTGACAGAGGACCAACTCCGCGATGCCCGCCGCCACCTGTCGACAGCGGCGGCACGCATCGGAGTGATACTGCGAGCGCCCAGGGGGTGATCGGAGCCTCGCCGCCCACCCCACCCA
>NZ_JARGEE010000487.1:0-6102 GCF_033794485.1 Streptomyces sp. MB09-02B | reverse complement strand
TCCGGGGGCAGCCTGGAAGGAGGAGGAGGGGGCTCGGGGCGCCGGCAGAAGGGCGCGACGTCATGCCCTCGCTCAAGCATCTCGTCCGGGAGACCGGCCGTGTCGCGTGGTCGTGGCCGCCGGCCGGAGCCCGTCGGGCACGGCGGATCGCCGGGCTCCTCAGGACCGCGCTCACGGCCAACTCGGCCTTCGTGCCACTCGCCGCCGCGCTGATCGCCCTCGCCGTGACGGGTGTGATCCACGACCTCTCCGAGAAGTGGTCGCTGCTGGAGTGGATCGCGCTCGTCCTGGCCGTCGTCCTGGTCCTGCTGGCGGTCAGCCGACGGCGTTCCCGGCCGGTGCGGATCCTCTCCTTCAAGAACCTCGTCGCCGGGGACGACGTGGGAGAGCTCGACAAGGTCGCGGCGGGCTTCGCCGAGCTGCTGCACAGCGAGATCGAGCGGATCTCCGAGCTGGTCAGACAGGAACCGTTCATCACACCCGCCGATGTGCTCAACCCGGCCGGTGAACGGGGCGAGATGGTGCTGCGGTCCTCGGCGCGGGTGCCGTTCAAGTCCGGTGTCGCGACGACCGGACTCCACGGCGACATCAACACCACCGAGATCGGGACGGTCGCCCTGGGCCCGTTGCAGCTCCAGGTCGGCACGGTGCTCACGCTCGTGGAGCGCGCCTTCGGACGGACCCTGCAGGGTTCGCTCGTGGAGACCGACGGGGTGCTGCGGGTCGTCGCCTCCCAGTCCGGTCACGGTGGCCGCACCTGGTCGGCGCAGACGGACATCCCCGCCGACGCCGACATACGCCGGGCGAGCGCCGTCCTCGCCCGGGAGTTGGCGCACCGCATCGAACTGGAGCGGCCCGGCGCCTCGGAGTCGGGCGCCGACGTCGACAGTTTCCAACGCCTGGTGGACGGTCTGGAGAGCTACCAGCGGTTCCAGCGCGAGGGGCTGCTGCACCATCTCGACGCGGCGGAGGAGCACTTCCGCGCGGCGCTCTCGCACAGCCCCGGCTACGCCGCCGCATACCACAACCTCGGGCTCGTCTACCGCGAGCAGCGGCGCATCCGCACCGACATCGGGCTCCGGGCCTCGGCCGTGGTGCGCAGCGCGGCGACGCTGATGTGGCAGAAGGCCGTCACCCTCGACCCGACCCTCGCGCCCGCCCGTATCCAACTCGCCCGAGCCGCGCTCGAACAGGCCGAGCACCCGGACGTCGAGGCCCCGAAGCGGGCCGAACTCCTCGACCAGGCCGCCCAGTCGGCCCGCAGTGCCCTGCGCCAGTCCGCCGACGGCCACGCCATGGACGGTGCGCTCGCCTCCTACTGGCTCGGGGTGACGCTGCTGCGCCAGGAGGCCGAGCGAAGGCAGCCCGTCGAGTCGGGAGCGGCCCACGGCGGATCAGGGCCGGCCGGCCCCGGGCCGGGACCGGCCGACGCCAAGGTGCGCGAGGCGCTGCGGCGCTTCCGCCGCACCGAGCAGGACCTGGTCGACGAACGGGCCCGCCGACTGGTCCTGGACGGCGACGAGTTGGCTGTACGGCCGTTGACCGAGCGGATCGCGCACGTCATCGCGATGCGGTCCGAGTGCTGGTTCCGACTGGCCGGGGAAGCCGACGACCGGTCGGGGCGCCGGGCCCGCCGCAGGG
Organism: Streptomyces sp. MB09-02B; assembly: GCF_033794485.1. Classification (NCBI taxonomy): domain Bacteria; kingdom Bacillati; phylum Actinomycetota; class Actinomycetes; order Kitasatosporales; family Streptomycetaceae; genus Streptomyces; species Streptomyces sp. MB09-02B. The sequence goes on along the minus strand of NZ_JARGEE010000487.1, from coordinate 4,461 downwards.
CCGACCGGTACATCCGTACGGCCATCCGCTGGGCGCCCGACATGGCCGAACTGCACGCGCTGCGGGGGCGCATGCTGCAGAGGCACAACCGCGAGGGCGCGCTCTTCGCGTGTCTGGAGGCGATCCAGCGGGACCCGCAGAACCACCATGTGGCGGTCCGGGACGTCGGGCTGTTCGCGGCCGGTTCGCCGGAGGCCGGTGGCACGCGGGAACTGGCGACCGCCCTGTTCACCGTCGCCGCGCACCAGCACCCCGACGACGCCGAGGCCTGGCTGCTGCTCGCCGTCAACCAGATGTTCTGGAGGGGGAACCAGTTCGCCGCCCGGGGCCTCGCGGGCATGGCGTTGGCCCTCGAACCCGGCCGCGAGGACGTGCGCCGGATCGTGAACGCGTACTGGCCGTCGCCGTACGGCGCCGCGGAGGACGACGACCGCGCCGACCGCACCGACCGCACGGGCCGCACGGGCCGCACCGGCGATTCCGGCCATCCCGGCCATTCCGACCGCACCGGCATCGGCTCGGCGGCCGAAGGCACCGCCGCCGAAGGCACCACCGCCAAAGGCACCGCCCCCGAAGGCACCACCGCCGACGGCGCCGAGCGGCCCGCCGGTGCGGAGGCGTCGTACCGGAAGAAGCCCTTCACACTGCGCTGGGCGCGGGCCTGGGCCCATGCCCGCGAGGCGCAGCAGCACTTCGACGAATGCGGGCTGCGGGAGGCCCTGGCCGAGATCGAGTCGCTGCGGGCCGCACCGGGGACGTCCGCGCCCGAAGTGTCCCTGGCCGCACGGGAGATCGGGCTGGTGCAGGGGGCGCTCGCCGGACTGATCCGGCCCTCCGACCGTCAGCGTCGCCACTGGGCGGCGGCGGTGGAGGAGTTGACCCGCGCGGTCCGCGAGGGTCTGCCGGCCGGGCTGGAGGCACCGCCGCAGTGGAACGTCGATCTGGGTGACGCGCAGGCGGCCCTCGGCGACTCGCTGTCCGACGCCGAGCACAGGGCGTCGGCCGCCGAGAGCTACCGGCGGGCCGTCGAGCAGTACGACGCCGTGCTCGACCGGCCGCCGAAGACCGTATGCCCGCGCTACCGCTCGGGGCGTCGGGGCCAGGAGCGGCTGACGGAGTTGTCCGCCGAGCCGCCGGACCTGCCCACCAGGGCGCGGGCCCTGGCGGGCCGCGCGGCGGTGTACGTACGGCAGGGGCGGGCGAGCGACGCCGTGCGGGACTGCCGGGACGCGCTGAAACTGGCGCCGCTGTACGCGTATCCACGCTTCACCCTGGCGCGGCTCTACCGCGACCAGCGGGCCCAGTACGACCTGGCGGAGCAGACCCTCCTGCGGCTGATCGAACTGCTCCCGGCCGGGGAGCAGCGGGACCTGGCGCGCCTCGAACTGGCGGTCACCCATCGGCGGCGGGCGGAGACCACGCAGGGCGACGAGCGCGCCTGGCTGCTGGAGCGGGCGCGGGAGGAGCTGGTCGACGCCACGCTGGAGGCGTCCCTGAGCGCGGACCTGGAGGCCCGGATGCACGAGGAACTGGCCGACGTCCTCGATCTGCTGGGGCGTTCGGACGACGCGGTGGTCGCGCTGCGCTCGATCGGCGACACCGCGAGCCGGTCGGGGGCCGGCCGGCACCACGAGTCGATCGCTCTTCTGATCGCCGGGCGGGAGCAACCGTGGGAGGTGGAGCAGGAGTTGATCGAGGCGCAGGACGCCTGCGCGGCCCGGCTGGAGGCGTTCCACGGCACGGACGAGGAGGCTCCGCTGCGGGCCGCGCTGGTCACGCTCACCGCGCGGCTCGCGATGTTCTACGCGGAACAGGGCATCCGGCTGGACGAGGCGCGACTCCTGGCGGAGGGTGCCCTGAAGAGTGCGCGACAGGTGCTGGAGCCCGGCCGGATGGCCCTGTGCGAGGACGCCTGCGGTTGGGTCGCCTACCGGCAGGGGCGCCTGGAGGAGGCCGTCGACCTCCTCCAGGACGCCGTCGAGCACTCCGGTGGCCACGCGCCTCAGTGGGCCCACCTCGCCCTGGCCCTCGAAGCGCGCGACGACCCCGAGGGCGTCGACCGCGCCCGCGACATCTGGCAGCAGGTCGCCGAACAGTTCCCCCACAGCGACACGGCGGAACAGGCCCGCCGCCACCTCGCCACCGCGTCCCCGTGAGGGAGGACGCCACGGGCACGCAGACGGGCGACGGGTCCGGGGCACGGCTCACCGCCCACCCCCCTCACCGCTCACGGCCGACTGGCCACGGCTCTCACCTCGCAGCTCACAGCCGACCTGTCACGGCGAGGTAGGGGGTCACGGCTCCGAGGTCTCGGATTCGAGTGCGGCGCGGGTGGCCTCGCCGTACACGCCCGACTCGTCCTCCAGGAGGACACGCGTCAGCTGATAGCCGCGGACCGCGCTCTGGACCTCGCGGTCGTAGTCGCCGTCGGCGTCGCCGTTGTACAGGCCGATCTGGCCGAGCCGGAGCTGGAGTTCGATGACCTCCGCGCCCCGGTCGCCGAGACCGAGGACGGGCGGCGGCCCCTCGGGGACGGTCGGCGCGGGTACCGCCGTCACGGTGGCGTCGCTGCCGGAGGGGACCCTGGTGGGGGTGGCCGAAGGCGAGGGCGTGGCCCGGGTCGGGGTCGGGGTCGCCTCGGGCGACGTGGCCGCGGTCCCGGACGGGGAGGCCGTGGATCCCGTGGCCGACGGGGTCGCCGACCGCGACGCCTCCTGGGCGGCCGCCGTGTCCGGGAGGCCGGCCCTGATGTCGTCGGGGTCCGAGCCGTCCCGCGACGGGGCCTCGTACGAGAAGAGGCCGCCGATGATCCCGCCCGTCACCAGGACGGCGGCCGCGGCGGCTCCCACCCCGGCGGCCAGCGCCACCCGGCGGCGCCGCCTGCCGCCCGGTTCCCGCCCGTCCGAGCGCAGTGCGTCCGCGTCCGAGTCCGCGTCCGCGTCCACCAGAGTCCGTTCGTCCGGCGCGGCCTGCTCGCCGCCCGCAGGCGGCACGTCGGCCGGAGCCCGCGCGTCCTCACCGGCCGCAGGCGGCTCCTCGACCGCCGGTGGTGTGCCGTGCGGCTCGCCGTCGTCGCCGACCTGTACGAACGGGCGTATGCGCACCGGGTCGAAGTCCTCCGCGGCCTCGGCCTGGGCTGCGCGCACGTCCCGGTGAGCTTCCGACGCGAGGCGGCCGCAGGAACAGGCCGGGGTGCCGTCCGTCGCCCGGGGCGTTCCGCACTGCGGGCAGACAGGGGCTGTCGGTTCACTCACGCGTGGTCTCTCTTCGAACGGGTTTCAGAATTTAAACAGATCTTCTCCACGGAATCGCCAAGACTTGCTTGAAACTCGAACCAGCGGGTGAGGGTCTCCAGCTGTTGGGAGTTTTGCTTAGAGGTCGTTTTCTCCCGTTGTTTCATCCCAGAATCTGCTGTTTGGTCTGCGGTGTCGGGTCACGCCAGGAGATGGTGTTCTCGCTGGCGAGGCGGCGGGTCATGAGGTCTGCCATAGCGATATGGATCATGGCTTCGGAGCGGGCGGGCCGGGTTTCGTAGTCGCGGGCCAGGCGGCGGTGGAGCATGAGCCATCCGTAGGTCCGCTCGACCACCCACCGCTTCGGGATCGGGGTGAACCCCCGGGTCCCGGGCTTGCGTTGAGTGATTTCCATGTCGATGCCGAGGCTGGCGGCGTGCTCGACGAGGTGCTGGCGGTAGCCGCCGTCGACCCACACTTTGCGGATGCGGGGGTGTTCGGTGGCGACCTGGTCCAGGAGTTGGCCGCCGGCGATGGAGTCCTGCACGCTCGCTGCGGTGACCAGCACGGCAAGGAGAAGGCCCATCGTGTCGGTGACGATGCTCCGCTTCCTACCCACGATCTTCTTCCCGGCGTCGATGCCCTGGCCGGAGGCGAGCACGCTGGTGGAGGTTTTCACGCTCTGTGCGTCGATCACGCAGGCCGACGGTTCGGCCTCCCGTCCTTCCTTCTGCCGTAAGAGTTGCCTGAGCAGGCCGTTGAGCTGGGCAACACGCCTTCCTGCTGCCACCTGGCGAAGTAGCCGTAGACCGTGTTCCAGTGCGGGAAGTCGTGGGGGAGGTAGCGCCACTGAACCCCGGTACGGTCCACGTACAAGATCGCGTCCATGATGTCGCGCAGGTCGTGTTCGGGCGGCCGGCCGAAGTCCAGGGCCCGGCCGCGGCGCTCGAAACGCCAGGCCACCAGGACCGGCTCGATCAACTCCCAGCGGGCATCGGACAGATCACTCGGATACGGGCGTCGTTTCGGCATGCTTCCGGCGTACTGCCGCAAAGCGAATGCGCCCAGGCGCACGCCAGCGGCGGTCGAAGCACACAGCTCGAAGACCTCCCACCCGGCAACACCGCCGAAACGAGGGCTTCGCCCGGGACGACTTCCACATCGACTACGACCGTCGGCAGGTCACCTGCCCCCAGGGCCAGGTCAGCCAGGGCTGGCACGGCCCCTA
>NZ_JARGEE010000486.1:0-6122 GCF_033794485.1 Streptomyces sp. MB09-02B | reverse complement strand
GGGTTGGGCTCGCGCATATGCGGGTGAGCGGCTCCGCCATGGGGCTGGGGGTTGTGCGGAGGTTCACTTGTGGGGAGGTCGGGTGGTGGGCAGGATTTTCGGGGGATCTAGGTGGGAGCGGACATGATCGATGGGCCGTACTTCGTGCTGACGGTGCTGGGCCTGCTCGGGACGGCGATCGTGGCGGGCGTGTTCTGCGGGTTCTCGACGTTCGTGATGAAGGGGCTGGCGTCGTTGCCGCCCGCCCAGGGCGTGGCGGCGATGCAGGCGATCAATGTGAGCGCTCTGACGCCGGCGTTCATGCTCGTGTTCGTGGGTACGGCGGTGCTGTGTGCCGTGCTGGCCGTCGTGACGTTCGTGCTGTGGCCGGACGAGGCCAGGGTCGAACTGTTGCTGGGCAGCGCGCTGTATCTGTTCGGCTGCTTCGGGGTCACGATGGTGGCGAACGTGCCGCGCAACGAGACGCTCGCCAAGCTGGAGGCGGGCACGCCGGAGGCGGCGACGTACTGGCGCGACTACGTGAGCCGGTGGACGACGTGGAACCACGTGCGGGCGGTCGCCGCGGCCGCCGCGGCCCTGTCGTACGTGCTGGCGCTCGCCTGAGGCGGGGGCGGCGGGCGCGTCGTATCGTGGCCGGTACGCGTAGCTCTCCGTGAGGGGGACGGCCATGGCCGATCCCAAGGGTTTCCTGACCACACCACGCGAGGACTGGCCCCGTCGCCCCGTGGAGGAGCGGGTCCGGGACTGGGACGAGGTGTATGTTCCCGGGGCTCTGCTGCCGATCATCAGCAAGCAGGCCGACCGCTGCATGGACTGCGGGATCCCCTTCTGTCACGACGCCTGTCCGTTGGGGAATCTGATCCCCGAGTGGAACGATCTCGTGTCGCGGGAGGACTGGCGGGCGGCGAGCGACCGGCTGCACGCCACGAACAACTTCCCCGAGTTCACGGGGCGCTTGTGTCCCGCGCCCTGTGAGGCGGGGTGTGTGCTGGCGATCAACCAGCCCGCGGTGACCATCAAGAACGTGGAGGTGGCCATCGCGGACCGGGCCTGGGAGGACGGTTTCACCGCGCCGCGTCCGCCCGACCGGCTGTCCGGGAAGACGGTCGCCGTGGTCGGTTCCGGTCCCACCGGGCTGGCGGCGGCGCAGCAGTTGACGCGGGCCGGGCACACGGTCGCGGTGTACGAGCGTGCCGACCGGATCGGGGGCCTGCTGCGGTACGGGATCCCGGCGTTCAAGATGGAGCGGCGCCATCTGGACCGGCGGTTGGAGCAGATGCGGGCAGAGGGCACGAAGTTCCGGACGTCGACCGCGGTGGGGGTGGATGTCGGGGCGGCCGAGTTGCGGGCCCGGTACGACGCGGTGGTGCTCGCGACGGGGGCCACGGCGTGGCGGGAACTGGACGTGCCGGGGCGGGAGTTGGCCGGCGTGCATCAGGCGATGGAGTATCTGCCGTTGGCCGACCGGGTGTGTGAGGGGGATCTGGAGGTGTCGCCGTTGTCGGCGGCCGGGAAGCATGTCGTGATCGTCGGGGGTGGGGACACGGGTGCGGACTGTCTGGGGACGGCGGTGCGGGAAGGGGCCGCGTCGGTGACCCAGTTGGACATCTACCCGCTGCCGGAGGCCGAGCGTGACGAGGATGTCGATCCATGGCCGACGTATCCGAAGGTGTACCGGCTCTCTGCGGCGCACGAGGAGGCGCGCGACCTTCGGTCCGCGCCGGCGGCGGACGCGGACGCGCGGCTCTTCGCGGCGTCCACGCTCCGCTTCACCGGGGACGGATCGGGGCGGGTGCGGGCGTTGCACCTGGTCGAGGTGGACGAGCGGCGGCGGGCCCGGCCGGGTACCGAGCGGACGTTGCCGGCCGATCTCGTCCTGCTCGCGCTCGGGTTCTCCGGTCCGGATCGGCACGACGGGCTCGTGGACCAGCTCGGGCTGGCCCTCGATCCGCGCGGGACGATCACGCGGGGGCCGGACTTCGCGACGAACGTGCCTGGTGTGTACGCCGCCGGGGACGCTGCCCGTGGGCAGTCCCTGATCGTGTGGGCGATCGCCGAGGGGCGGTCCGTGGCCGCCGCGGTCGACCGTAGGCTGACCGGGGCGGACCGCCTGCCGTCACCGATCGGACCGTACGACCGCCCGATGACGGCCCTGCCACCGGCCACCGGTGGTGGGGTCTGGCGGTGATCTGGCGGTGGTCTAGCGGTGATCTGGCGGTGATCTGGCGGTGATCTGGCGGTGGTCTGGCGGTGGTCTGGCGGTGGTCTGGCGGTGACCTAACGGTTGTCCGTGCCGGCTTGTTTGGCGGTGGCGAGGGCTATGCGGTTCCACGTGTTGATGGTGAGGATCAGGGCGATGACGTGGGCCAGTTCGGTGTCGTCGAAGTGGGTGGCGGCTTCGGCGTAGACGGCGTCGGGGACGCCCCCGTCGGCGACGAGGGTGACCGCTTCGGTGAGGGCGAGCGCGGCCTGTTCGCGCGCGGTGAAGAAGTGCCGGGCCTCGCGCCAGACCGGGATCATGTGCAGCCGGTCCTCGCTCTCGCCGGCCTTGCGGGCGTCGTTGGTGTGCATGTGGAGGCAGTAGGCGCAGTGGTTGAGGTGGGAGGCGCGGATCTGGATCAGTTCGACCAGGGCCGGGTCGATGCCCTCGCGGGCAGCCGCGTCGAAGCCGATGAGCGCGCGGAAGGCGTTGCGGGCCGACTTCGCGAAGTCGAGACGGGGGACGGCGGTCGCCGCCGGGTTCGGCGTCGCGGTGACGCTCGCGCTCTTCTTGGCTGTTGTCGTGTTCGTCGTCATGACCATGAATCTATGGGGCGGAAAGACCTGCCGTAGGGTGCATTTTCATGGCGTATTCATGGGTCAATTCGGCCGAGCCGATCGGGGCCGATCTGCATCTCGAACTGTCCGGTGCCGGGGGGCGGCGGGCGGCGCTGATCCGGGCGTTGCGGGAGGCGGTGCGTGGTGGTCGGCTGGCGCCCGGGACCCGGCTGCCCCCGTACCGCTCGCTCGCCGCGGACCTGGGCGTCGCCCGCAACACGGTCGCCGACGCGTACGCGGAACTGGTCGCGGAGGGCTGGCTGACCGCCCGGCAGGGGTCGGGGACGCGGGTCGCGCAGCGGGTGGAACCCCTGGGCGGGGCACGCGTGCCTCGTAAGGCGCCGCCACGCGCGCACGGGCCCCGGCACGATCTGCGGCAGGGCACGCCGGACGCGTCGGCGTTCCCCCGGGTGGCCTGGGCGGCGTCGTACCGCAGGGCGTTGACGCGGGCGCCCAACGAGGCGTTCGGACCGGGTGATCCGGCGGGCCGGGTCGAGCTGCGGGAGGCGCTCGCCGAGTATCTGGCCCGCGCGCGGGGCGTGCGGACCGAGCCCTCGCGGATCGTGGTCTGCTCCGGTTTCGCGCACGCGTTGCGGCTGCTGTTCCACGGCCGGGTGCTGCGGGGGCCGCTGGCCGTGGAGTCGTACGGGCTGGGCTTCCACCGCGAGGTGCTGGCGGCTGCCTCCGTACGGACCGTTCCGCTGGCGCTCGACGAGGACGGTGCCCGGGTGGACGGGCTGGACCGGGAGAGGGCGGTGCTGCTCACGCCCGCGCACCAGTTCCCCACCGGCGGGCCGCTGCGTCCCGAGCGGCGGGCCGCTGTCGTGGACTGGGCACGCGCGCGTGGCGGGCTGGTGCTGGAGGACGACTACGACGGGGAGTTCCGCTACGACCGCAAGCCCGTCGGGGCCGTGCAGGGACTGGATCCCGACCGGGTCGTCTTCATCGGCTCGGTCAGCAAGAGCCTGTCGCCCGCGCTGCGGCTGGGGTGGCTGGTCCTGCCGGAACGGTTGGTGGAGGCCGTCCTGGAGGCCAAGGGAGAGCGGGAGGCGTGGGCGAGCGTGCCGGACCAGCTGGCGCTGGCGGACTTCGTGGTGTCCGGGGCGTACGACCGGCATGTGCGGCGTATGCGGCAGCGGTACCGGGCGCGTCGGGACCGGCTGGTCGCGGCCCTGGCCGTGCACGCGCCGCACATCGAGGTCACCGGGATCGCCGCCGGGCTGCACGCGGTGCTGCGGCTGCCGCCCGGTACCGAGCGGTCCGCGGTGAAGGCGGCGGCCTGGCGGGGCGTGGCGCTGGACGGGCTGGCGGCGTTCCGGCACCCCGAGGCGCGGGGGGATGCCCCGGACGGGCTGGTCGTGGGGTACGCGACGCCGCCGGAGCACGCGTACGGAGCGGCGCTGGAGGCGTTGTGCGGGGTGCTCCCGCCCGCGTGAGTTGCCGTACGGGGGTGGGTCGGCGACGGCCGGGACGTGAGCGCGGCGAGCGTGGTGGTGGGCCGGTCACCCGGCCCGGGGTCCTGGTGGCGGGAGGGTTCCCGGTCAACAGGAAAAGTCGACAGGAAAAGTGGGGTGGTGGGACGATTGGGGTCAGGAGGTACGTCACCGCTGTCGCCGCGGGCACCCCCACAATCCGGTGGTGGCCTGCCCCCATCCTTCGTTCCGTCGTCAGGCGTAGGGCCCCCCTCCCTCGCGTCCCCCCTGTTGACGGCCGGTCCGGGAGGGTGCTCGATGACGACGCTCGACGAACGTCACGGAGAACACGGAGAAGGTGCGCACGGCGGGACTCCGCCCCGGAGCGGCGGCCCTCTCGGTGCCCGCGTCGTCCCTCTGGACCAGCCGACGGCCTCGCTGCCTCCGCTCACCGGTGCCAAGGCGGCGCACCTCGCGTCGGCGGCGCGTGCCGGGTTGCCGGTGCTACCCGGGTTCGTGATCCCGTACACCCCTCGGGATCCGGATGACCAGCGGCGGGACCCTGGCCTGGGGGGCCCGGACGGCCTGGGGGGCCCGGACGGCCTGCGGCACCCTGACGATCTACGGGACCCCGACGACCTACGGGACCTGCCGCGGGCCTGGGCCGAGTTGTCGCGGCACGGTGCGCGGGCGCTGGTCGTACGGTCCTCGTCGCCGCAGGAGGACACGCAGGAGTCCTCGCTGGCGGGACGTTTCGACTCGGTGCTCGATGTGCGGGGGTGGGAGGAGTTCCGGGCGGCGGTGCGCACGGTGCTCGGCTCGGCCCGGGGGCCGGACGGTGACTGTGCGCCGATGGCCGTGCTCGTCCAGCCGATGCTCAGGGCCCGGATCGGGGGTGTGCTGTTCGGCGCGGACCCGGTGGCCGGGCGGACCGATCGGATGCTGGTCAGCGCGGTGCGGGGCGGGCCCGACACGCTGGTGAGCGGGGAGCAGCCGGGGACGAGTCACTGGTTGAGCCGGTGGGGGCGGCTGCTGGGGACGGAATCGTCGGACGGTGGGGCGTTGCTCACCGCCGCCGAGCTGCGTCGTCTGGCGCGGCTGGCTCGGCGGGCGGCCCGGGTGTTCGGCGGTCCTCAGGACATCGAGTTCGCGTTCGACGAGGACGGACAGCTGTGGTTGCTCCAGAGCCGCCCGATCACGGCGATGGGGCCGCGTCCGCCCCGTGGCGCCCGGCTGCTGGGTCCCGGGCCGGTGGCGGAGACCCTGCCGGGGCAGTTGGAGCCGCTGGAGGAGGATCTGTGGGTGGCGCCGATGGCCCGGGGGCTCGCCGTCGCGCTCGACCTCGGCGGGAGCGCGTCGCGTCGGCGGTTGCGGTCGGCGCCGGTGGTCACGGCGGTCGGTGGCCGGGTCGCGGCGGACCTGCGGCTGCTGGGTGCCGTCCCGCCGAGGCACCCCCGCCTGGCGTGGCTCAACCCGGCGACGGGGGCCCGTCGGCTGGGTGCCGCCTGGCGGGTGGGACGGCTGACCTCGACGTTGCCGGGCATGGCTACGGACCTGGTGGCCGACGTCGACCGGCGGCTGGTCGAGACCCCGCCGACGGGAGAGTTGCCGGCCGCCGAGTTGATGTCGACCCTGCGTTGGACGCGCTCGGTCCTGGTCTCGCTCCACGCTCAGGAGGCCCTGGCGGGTGCCCTCCTCGCCGAGCCCCACGTCACGGCCGCGGGGACCGCTCTCGCGACGCTCTCCGAGTCGAGGTACCGGGACCGGAACCTGTCGGACCACCAGGTGGTGGCCGCCGAGCCCGTGGTCCTCGCCCTGACGGCTCCGAGCCTGTGGGGCGATCTGCGGCTGCCCCCACCGGAGCCCGTCCACCGCAACGGCGCCTCCGCCACC
>NZ_JARGEE010000485.1:0-6156 GCF_033794485.1 Streptomyces sp. MB09-02B | reverse complement strand
CATCGGCCCCGTACCCCCCACCGCCGCCGTACCGACCGTCGCGTAGTCCCACACCTCCGTCGACACCGGCTCCGGCACCTCCGTGAACGCCGGCTCCTCCTCCGCGGCCCTCGGCTCGGCCGCCGCCGGCAGCTTCGTGAGGTCCGGCATCAGCAGTTCCACCCGCAGCCCGGCCCCCCGCTGCTGCGCCACGAACTCCTCGATCTGGCTGCGGCAGGCATGGTCGAGGTGCGTCACCCCGAGCAGATCCAGCCGGATGCGCGGCTTGCCGGACGCGGCCGCTCCCTCCAGCGCGTCGATCAGCTTCGGCAGCCGCAGGAACGTCGCGTTGCCCGCCATCACGACCTTCGCCGTGTCGTCCTCGATGTGCTGCCGGATGACCGTCTGCGACATCCGCAGCGCAGCCAGCACCACCCCCGCGGCCAGCCCGAACAGCACCCCTTCGAGCAGCGCGGTCGCCGTGATGACCAGCGTCGTCAGCGTCATGACCGCGAACTCGCCCCGGTCCTGCCGCCACATCTTCGGGAACTGCTCCGGCGCGAACAGCTTCCACCCGCTGTGCACGAGGACACCCGCGAGCACCGAGATCGGGATGAGCGCCAGCACCTGCGGCAGCAGCAGCGCGAAGGCGAGCAGCCACAGGCCGTGCAGTGTTCGGGAGATGCGGGTCCTGGCACCGGCCTGCACGTTCGCCGAGCTGCGCGCGACGACCGCCGTGATGGGCAGCGCGCCGAGGATGCCGGCGACGGTGTTGCCCGCGCCCTGAGCGATGAGTTCGGTGTTGTAGCGGGTGCGCGGACCGTCGTGCATCCGGTCCACGGCGGCGGCGGTGAACAGGCTCTCCGCCGACGCGATCACGGTGAAGGTGAGGATCGCCGTGATGATCCCGACATCGGCGAGCCCGGCCAGCTGGTCCGGCCCGGGCACGTCCACGGACGCCAGCAGGTTGCCGACCTGGAGCGTCTTGACCTCGACGCCGGGCAGCGAGGCGACCGCGATGCCGATCCCGACGGCCACGAGCGCGGCCGGGATCTTCTTGGCCGGCCCCGGTACCTGCTTCCACAGGAAGCTGAGCACGATCGTGACGATCCCGAGCCCGGCCGCGATCAGCGCCTGCGGGTTCGTCACCGTGTCGGCGATCAGTCCGGGGACGCCCGCCATGTTCTCCAGGGGGGTGCCCGGCGCCTTGGAGTCGGACATCGGGTAGAGCTGGCTGAACATCAGCGGCAGTCCGATGCCGGCGAGCATGCCCTGCACGACGGCGAGGGAGATCGCCTGGAACATCCGGCCCAGTTTCACCAGGCCCAGCACGATCTGGAGGATGCCGGAGAAGAGGACGATCACGCCGAGCATCGCGACGCCGAACTCCATGACCGTCTCCGCGACGAGCGCCGCGAGCCCGGCCGCCGGGCCACTGACCTGGAGGGTGCTGCCCCGCACCGCGCCGACCACCAGACCGCCGATCACCCCGGAGATGATGCCCAGTTCGGCCGGCACACCGGAGGCCACGGCCACGCCGATGCAGAGCGGCAGCGCGACCAGGAAGACGACGAGGGACGCGGTGATCTCCGTACCGAAGTCGATGCGACCGGCGGAGGCACCGGTGCGGGTGCGCTTGGGCCCGGGCGGCGGATGGTCCCGGCCCGCGTGATCCCGGCCCAGGGATTCGGTGGCGGTCCACTCCTGGGAATCTCCGATGCCCTGGGCGAAGTCCGGGGCGTAGGGAGGCGGGCCGGGTATGGGGGCGGGTGCCCCGGGTCCGTCACCCGGGCCGTTCCTGCGGGACCGGCGGGCGCCGCCGTCCGCCGCGTGCCGGCGCCCGTGCGCCCCGCTCATGAACCGTGCACCTGGAAGCCGCCGTCCGCGTCCAGTTCGTGGACCTTGCCGGTGTCGATCTCGTAGTACCAGCCGTGCAACCGGAGTCGCCCGGCGTCGAGTTGCTGCCGGGCGACCGGGTAGTCCCGCAGAACGGCGAGCTGGTTGCGGATGTTGAGCTGGACGACCTCGCGCAGGGCGGGATCCTCGGACGAGGCGCTGTCCCCGCCCGTACCGTCGCCCCCCAGGACCGGTTCGAGGGCGGGCCTGGCGTAGTCGAGCCACGCGTCCACCCTGGGCAGGCCGGACAGGTCGGCGCCGTACTTCAGCGCGCCCATCGCACCGCAGTGGGAATGACCACACACCACGATGTCCTGAACGCCGAGCACCTCCAGCGCGTACTCGATGGTGGCGGCCTCGCCGGAGGCGGCCCCGTACGCGTCGTGCGGCGGCACGATGTTGCCCGCATTTCGCAGCTCGAATATCTCACCGGGCCGCGCCCCGGTGATCAGCGCGGGAATCACCCGCGAGTCCGAGCAGGTGATGAACAGCGCCTCGGGAAATTGCCCGACGGCGAGTTTTCGGTATTCGTCACTCTCGAAGTCGACCCGCCGCTTGAACGACCGGGCGCGATCCAGCAACGCCTTCATCGTGCCTCCTGCCTCTCTGCACTGGTTCCGAGCTGTTCCAACCCGCTCTGACCTGTCCTGACCTGTCCTGACCTGCCTTGACGACCGTAGGGGGACGATGACCAAAGGAAGGTTAAGCGAACACTAAAGCGACGCCAGATTTTTCTCAGATTTCAGCCGGACCCCCTCCGCCGCAGGTCGGGAGACCGAATACAAGCGGTTTCTGAGTGTCATTTCACAATGCTCCGCATTCCCTGCACAGAACTGTTCGTTCTCTTGTAGCGTGGCGCCCCACAGCACGGCTCTCGTGTTGTCCCGACTTTCTGGAGAGACAAGGCGGCCATGGGCGTACGAGTGCTGCTCATCGAGGACGACGAGACGATCGCCGAACCGCTCGCCGACGGGCTGCGGCACTTCGGCCTGACGGTCCACCACGTGGCCACCGGCGCGGACGGCCTGAGAGGTCCGCACGGCGATGTCGTCCTGCTGGACCTCGGCCTGCCCGACATGGACGGCATCGACGTCTGCCGCGGGATCCGCCGCACCTCCGACGTCCCCATCATCATCCTCAGCGCGCGCGGCGAGGAGGCCGACCGTGTGCTGGGCCTCGAACTCGGCGCCGACGACTACCTGGCGAAACCCTTCAGCATCCGGGAACTGGTCGCCCGGATAAGGGCGGTGTCGCGCCGCCACCAGCATCGGGGCAGCGGAGCCACGGGCGTCGTCACGGGCGAGGTCACGGGCGAGGTGGTGGCCGGGGTCGTGGCGGCCGAGGCGGGGGCCGGGAGGACGGCCGGCGCCGAGGGCACGGGTGGGTCGAGGCCTGGGGCCGACCCCGGGGTTGGTGGTGAGGCCGGGTACGAGGCCGTGGCCGTGGCCGGGAGTTCCGTGTACGGCAGTTGGGCGGCGTCCGCACCGGAGTCTTCGGTTCAGGAGGATTCGGCGACCGGGAACGACTTCGGGATCAGGGGCAGGGCCGGGGGCCGTTCCGGGTCCGGGCGCCGTTTCGGGGCCGACAGCGACTTCGCGGCGACCGGGGACGGCTTCGGAGCGGAGGAACGCCATCGGGCACAGGCCGGTGGACCCGGCGGAGCCGGTGGCTCAGCCGGGGTCGGCGGAGCAGTCGGAGCAGGTGGGGTCGGCGGAGCGGGCGGGGCAGGCGGCCCCGGTGACAGCGGTGGAGCCGAGTACGACTGGTCGGCCGCGTACGAGACGCCGGCGCGCGGCACCCCCACGCACTCCAACCCGGCGCACGGCACGCCCACGTATGCCGACCCGGCGCACCACGCGCCCGCCTTCGGCAGCCCCGCGCCCGGCGCTTCCACCCTGGGCGGCCCGGCGTACGGCACTCCGGCGTACGGCGAGTTGCAGCGGCACACGGACATCCCCTTCGTACGGGCATGGGAGTTGCTGGCCCCGGAGACCTTCGCGCTGCACCACTGGCCGTTCCCGGTGAACTTCTTCTCCTACATCGACTTCCGCCGGACCCCAGGAGGCCCCCAACACCCCCTGTGGAAGCCGAAGTTGCACGTGTGGGCGGCCCGCGGCAACGGCATCAGCCACTGGTTCCACCGCACCGAAACCGGTCTCCACGTCAACATGCTGCACGTGGACACACCCCAGGCACACGAGATCGGCGACGCCCTCCACGAGGAACTCGTACGGGTCCTGCGGGAGATCGCGGGCGAGGGCGACCGGGACGGCGTGCCGGTGTCCATCCCGCGCCCCTCCCGGGGGAGGCCGACAGTGCGGAGCTGATCCGTCGACGGAGGCCGGCGGGCCGGTCGACCGACCCGCCGACCCGCTGACCAGCCGACCCGCCGACCCGCCGACCTTCAGTGGAACTCGTGCACGACCTCGATCTCACCCACGAGGTGCGCGTTGAACTCCTCCAGTTCCTCCGCCGGCACCCAGAGTTCGAGGATCGTCTTCCCACCGGCCTGGCGCACCGGGTAGCGCCGCAGAAACTCCGTGTCGACCTCGAACCGTGTGACGTACCGTTCCTAGGGACTGAGCGGGAGTGAGTCCTGTTGCCAGGTCTCATGCTCGGCCGAACGCCCCGGACGGTGTTGGGCGTTCTGGTTGCCCGCGTTCGCTCCGCGTCCGGCGCCGACGAATCGCGTCCGTGGTCCGGGAATGCGAGGGCGGTGTCCCTCACGCCCAGCAACACCTGGTCCGGCCTGGACGGTCCGATGCCCCGCACGATCACTCCGGTCGTGTGGGGGCGGTGCCGTCCGTCGCCGGACCGGGTGTCCCTGGGCGCGCCTTCCGATCGCCACGGCAGCAGCATCGTGGCGAGTGGTCTTACGGGTTGTGGTGGTGAGGGGCTTCTGCCAGTGCTGAGCGCCCCATCGGCTGGTGTAGGCGGGGTCGACGGCGATGATGGTGATACCCGTGCCGTCGGCCATCGAGGCCAGCCGGGCGCGGAGTTTTCCGGTGGGCATGCCGGAGATCAGCCGGCGGAAGCGTGTGCGGCGGCCGTGTTTCTCCCGGGTCTTCTCCGCGGCGAAGTCCAGGTCCTCGACCGCGATCGCCTTCACACCGCAGGTGCGGGCCCAGTGCAGGAGGCGGGTCAGGGCGTGGCGGACCTGGGCGTCACGATGTTCGGCGGTGCCGGTGAGGTCGTAGGAGAAGCGGCGCGGGCTGCCGACCGGGTTGCCGTGCGTGTCCAGGCGCCAGGCGGCCAGGTGGTCGGCGTTCATGTCCGCACCGATCACTCCGTGGGCGAGGGCGGCCTCGATCGGAACGGTGGGGGTGGGCGGGATCTGCCAGGACGCGGTCAGATACCAGCGCCCCCTGCCGGTATCCAGGTGGATACGGTAGGCGATGGCCCGGTTGGCTACGACGCGGTCCGCCCACTCGCCGCCCCGGTGCGCGAACGCGACCCGGCAGGCCAGGACGTAGCGTCCGTGCGGGGCGTTCGCCAGATGCGCGAGCGGTGCGGGGAGCTTGATGCTCACCTCGCCGTCGGGGCTGATGCGGATGGTCTCGTTGCCGTAGCGCTTGCCGGACTCCCCGTCCGCCTGGCAGAACCAGCGCTCCGCCTCCCACCGCCCACGCCACGCGGACTCCGTCAGCCCGGCCGCCTCCAGGTGGTGCCGGGTGCGGGCCAGAGGCTTGCCTCCGCGTACGACGTGCACGATCCCGGCCTCCCGGTCGGCTCGCACGGCGGCCAGCCGGTCCTGAAGCACCCGCAGCCGCCGCGACTTCGCATGCCACTCCCGCCGCGACCGATAACCCCCCGGCGCCCTCTTCGTCCCCCTCTGCCCGACCGGCAGCGCCAGCCGGGCCTCGATCGTGCGGATCCCCGCTTCCAGGCTCTGCAGGTGCGCCGCCTGACCCCGGCGGGCCAGCGCCCACTGATCGTGCGTGGCCTTGGTGATGCTGCCCGCCCACCGCGACGACGAGACGGGTGTCAGCTCCCGCTTGCGCACCGCCCACGCCTGCCCGGAATGCTCCAGACCGTCCCGGCAGCGCGCCTTGAGATCCCGCGAAGCCAACGACCCCAGATGCGCCCCCACCAGACGCAACACCTTCTCATCGCCCGGCGCCAGGCCCTTGAGGCGGGTCCGGACGGCCACACCGGCCGGACCCGCCTCAAGGGCCTGGCGCCGGGCGATGAGAAGGTGTTGCGTCTGGTGCTGTCGCTTTTACACAACTAGAGCTGCGTACGAATAGCCTTGTTGAGATCTCGGGTGGCGACGTGACATTA
>NZ_JARGEE010000484.1:0-6157 GCF_033794485.1 Streptomyces sp. MB09-02B | reverse complement strand
GGAGGGACCACGGCGGGGACGGGCCCGGGCTGACGGACGGGGCCGGGCAGGCGGACGGGCCTGGCAGGCGGACGCTCGCGCGGGACTGATCACCCCCCGCCCCGGGAACCCGGTTCCCGTGCATCCCCACATCGAGGACTACGCCCTGATCGGCGATCACCAGACGGCCGCGCTGGTGAGTCGCCACGGTTCCATCGACTGGCTCTGCCTGCCGCGGTTCGACTCGGCCGCGTGCTTCGCCGCGCTGCTCGGTGACGAGGAGAACGGCCACTGGAGGATCGCGCCCGACGCGGGCGGCACCTGTACCCGGCGGTCGTACCGGCACGACTCGCTCGTGCTCGACACCGAGTGGGAGACGGACGAGGGCGCGGTACGCGTCACCGACCTGATGCCGCAACGCGACCGCGCCCCCGACGTCGTACGGATCGTGGAGGGCCTGTCCGGCCGGGTCACGATGCGCAGCACCCTGCGGCTGCGGTTCGACTACGGCTCGGCCGTTCCCTGGATGCGCAGGTCGGCCGGCCACCGCGTGGCGGTCGCCGGCCCCGACTCGGTATGGCTGCGCAGCGAACCCCGGGTGCGGTCGTGGAGCGAGGACCGGGCCACGTACGCGGAGTTCACGGTGGAACCGGGCGAGAAGGTCGCGTTCGTGCTGACCTGGCACCCCTCCCACGAGCCCCGCCCCCGCCTGGTCGACCCCTACGAGGCGCTGCGGTCGAGCCTCCACGACTGGCGGGCCTGGGCGGCGCGCTGCCGGTACGACGGCCCGCACCGGGACACCGTGGTCCGCTCGCTGATCACCCTCAAGGCCCTCACCTACGCCCCGACCGGCGGCATCGTCGCGGCGGCCACCACCTCGCTGCCCGAGGAGATCGGCGGCGTCCGCAACTGGGACTACCGGCACTGCTGGCTGCGCGACTCCACCCTCACCCTCGGCGCACTGCTGTCCTGCGGCTACCAGGAGGAGGCCGAGGCCTGGCGCGACTGGCTGCTCCGCGCGGTCGCGGGCGACCCGGCCGACCTGCAGATCATGTACGGCCTCGCCGGTGAGCGCCGCATCCCCGAGCACGAACTGCCGTGGCTGTCCGGCTACGAGGACTCGCGCCCGGTCCGGGTCGGCAACGACGCCGTCCACCAGCTCCAGTTGGACGTGTACGGCGAGGTCATGGACTCCCTCTTCGTGTCCCGGCGTTCGGGCCTCCCCGACAAGCCCGACATGTGGCGGATGCAGTGCGCGCTGATGGACTACCTGCGGACGGCCTGGCGGAAGCCGGACGAGGGGCTGTGGGAGGTGCGCGGGCCGCGCCGCCACTTCACGCACTCCAAGGTGATGTGCTGGGTCGCCGCCGACCGGGCCGTGCGCACGCTGGAGGACGACCCGACCCTGACCGGCGGCGACCTCGAAGGCTGGCGGGCCCTGCGCGACGAGATCCACCGCGAGGTCTGCGAACGCGGGTACGACGCCGACCGGGGCACGTTCACCCAGTCCTACGGCTCCCGTGAACTCGACGCCGCGCTGCTGCTGATCCCCCTCATGGGCTTCCTGCCCCCGGACGATCCCCGGGTCGTCGGCACGGTCGACGCGATCCGTGAGGAGCTGTGCCACGAGGGGTTCGTCCGCCGTTACAGCGCGGACCACCTCACGGCGGCGACGGGCTCCGTCGACGGGCTGCCGGGCGGCGAGGCCACGTTCCTCGTCTGTTCGTTCTGGCTGGCGGACGCACTGCACCTGACCGGCCGCACACGGGAGGCGCGCGACCTGTTCGACCGGCTGGTGGGGCTGGTCAACGACGTGGGCCTGCTCGCGGAGGAGTACGACCCCGTCGCGGGCCGTCAGCTGGGCAACTTCCCGCAGGCGTTCAGCCACGTCGGTCTCGTCGGCACCGCCCTCGCCCTCTACGACGGGAAGAAGGCAGGATAGGGCCATGGATCTTGGGCTGAAGGACCGTGTCTACATCGTCACCGGGGCGACCCGCGGACTGGGCAACGCGGTCGCACGGGAACTCGTCGCCGACGGCGCGAAGGTGGTCGTCACGGGCCGCGAGGAGGAGAGTGCGGGTGCTGCGGCCGCCGCACTCGGCGCGAACGCGGTGGGAGTCGCCGCGGACAACGCGGACCCCGAGGCCGCCGGGCGGCTGATCACCGCCGCCCGTGAGCACTTCGGGCGCTTCGACGGCATTCTGGTCAGCGTGGGCGGCCCGGCGCCCGGCTTCGTCGCCGACACCACCGACGAGCAGTGGACCACCGCGTTCGAATCGGTGTTCCTGGGGGCGGTGCGCCTGGCGCGGGCCGCGGCCGAGGAGTTGGGCGAGGGCGGCGTGATCGGCTTCGTGCTGTCGGGGTCCGTGCACGAGCCGATCCCCGGGCTGACCATCTCCAACGGGCTGCGGCCCGGGCTCGCCGGCTTCGCCAAGTCGCTGTCCGACGAGTTGGGGCCGCGCGGCATCCGGGTGGTCGGCCTGCTCCCGGCCCGTATCGACACGGACCGGGTGCGGGAGCTGGACGGGATGTCGGCGGACCCGGAGGCGACGCGGGCGGCGCACGAGTCGCGCATTCCGCTGCGGCGGTACGGGCGCCCGGAGGAGTTCGGACGCGCGGGAGCGTTCCTGCTGTCTCCGGCCGCTTCCTACCTGACGGGGATCATGCTGCCGGTCGACGGTGGGATGCGGCACGGATTCTGACCGGGGGTCGGGGAGGCCGGGATGGACCGGCCGTCAACTCACCCTCTGGGCACGGTGTTTGGCTTCTCTCAACCGGACCTCCGCCGGGAGCGCGGCCAGTCCCGCCGACTCCCTGGCGTGCGTCAGTGCCCCGGTCGTCAGCGTGTGCAGGGCGTCCCCCGGGTTCACATGGGGCTGGAGGAGGAGGCGGACCCGGGCCTCGGGGGCGTTGCGGCGGCCGGTCAGCCGGGCGTGGGCGCGTTCGACGCCGTCCGAGCCGGCCGCCTCGGCCGTGAGGACTCCCTCCAGCGCGCGCCCTCGGAGCAGTGCGCCCTCCCCGTCGCCCGTGTCGACGAGCACCTCGGCGAGACGGTGGCGGCGCAGCACCGCTGTCAGCCACCACAGGGCGAGCAGGACCAGGACGGCGAGCACCGCGATCACGGCGGGCCACCACCAGCCCGAGTCGCGCCAGCGCGTCCGGCCGGCGTCGCTGAGCAGCACGTCCCGCCGGCCGTCGTAGGGCCACCAGGAGGGCGGGTCCACACCCAGCCCGACGACGAGGACGGCGCCGCCGACCACCACCAGGACGAGCCCGACGACTCCGAGCAGCACGCGGTTGACGATCCTCAGCATCGCCGTCAC
Source organism: Streptomyces sp. MB09-02B (assembly GCF_033794485.1). Lineage (NCBI taxonomy): Bacteria > Bacillati > Actinomycetota > Actinomycetes > Kitasatosporales > Streptomycetaceae > Streptomyces > Streptomyces sp. MB09-02B. The sequence goes on along the minus strand of NZ_JARGEE010000484.1, from coordinate 2,855 downwards.
CCCTTCCGGCCGGGGCGGCGGACATGCACCGACAGGGCGGGGGGCCGGGACAGGCCCAGCCCCCGGATGCCGTCGGCGAGCGTCACGTCCAGGTCGGCCCGTACGTCGTCGAGTTCCCGGAAGTGGGACACCGCGCGGACGTCGACCCGCTTGCGTCCCGCCCGGACCCGTACGGACTGCACGCCCGACACCTCCATGGCCCGGTCGCGCAGGGCCAGCGCGGCGGCGCCCCGGTGCAGTCCGGCCCGTACGTGGGGGTGGGCGCGGCGCATGGGCAGGACGTCACGCAGCCCGGGGGTCGCGGCCAGGACCAGCAGCCAGAGGCCGAGGAGTACGGCGACGGCGGCGCCGGCGAGCACCCAGGTGTCGTCGAGGGGCCGCTCGGCGAGTTCCCGGGCGAGCGAGCGGCGCCACGCCATGGCGGGCCGGTCGGCACGGACGGCGACGACGTCGTAGAGGAGGAGGCCCGCGCCCGCGACGAGCAGCATCGCGAGGACGCCCGCGGGAACTCTGCGCGCGGACCAGAAGCGCCGCTCGCCGCCGTTCTCGCCCTCCTCCCCGTCCAGGGCGGGCGGCGGGTGGTAGGCGGAGGCGGACGCGGACTGGTCCGGATCGCGGCCGGCCGCCTTGTCGCCGACTGTCGCGTCGACCGGGCCACCGGCCTGCTCTTCGGACTGCCCGGCGGTTTGCTCCCCTGCCTTCTCGATGACGGGTAGTCGTCGCGTGGTGCCTTCGGTGCCCTGGGGTTCGCTCATCGCGTCCTCCCCTGTGCCACGTCGTGTGCGGGTGCCAGGTGCAGCCGTTCCACCTGGACGGCCACCTCCGTCACGCGCATTCCCGCCAACGTCCCTACCCGCTCGATGACATGGCGACGCACCGCAGCGCACTGGCCACCGATGTCGGAGGGGTAGGGGAGCCCGAGCGTGACGCGGACGCGCGCGGTCTCGTGATGGACCACGACAGTGGCGTTCGGGGGCGCGGAGGCGAGCGCCGGTGCCACCAGTGCCTCGCGCGCCGCCTGGCCGGCGATCTTCGCGACCACCCGGTCGGCGATCCGGGTCGCCCCGCGTCCACCGGGCGCCACGACCCTCGTCTCCCGCGTCTCCCGTGTTTCCTGCGTCTCCGGGGGGCGGCCGTTGTCCACCGGATTCATCGGCGTCGGTCGTCACGCGGGCGGAAGAGGTCGCCCAGGTCCAGGTCCCCCTCCAGGAACCTGCCGACGACGAAGCCGACGGCGCCCAGCGCGGCAACCAGCAGGAAGGCACCGAATCCGCCGAAGTACCCGGCGAAGCCCAGCGCCATCCCGGCGACCATGCCGATCACGGCCAAACTCATGCTGCGCTCCTAGCGACTCGGAGACTCCTGACACCGGCGGACGGGGTTCGAGGCCCTGCGCGGTGGGGCGGAAGCGCCTGCCCCGCTCACTGCAGCCGGGACTCCGGCTCGTCGTCCTCCTCGTCCGGCAGCTTCACATCGCTGACGGCGATGTTGACCTCGACGACCTCCAGGCCGGTCATCCGCTCGACGGCCGCGATGACGTTCTCGCGCACATCACGGGCCACATCGCTGATGGAGACCCCGTAGTCGACGACGATCTCCAGGTCGAGCGCGGTCTGCACCTCGCCGACCTCGACCTTCACGCCCCGGGTCACGGACTTGGCCCCGCCGGGGACCCGGTCGCGCACGGCCCCGAACGTCCGGGACAGTCCGCTGCCCATGGCGTGGACGCCCACCACTTCCCGCGCGGCGAGCCCGGCGATCTTCTCCACGACGCCGTCGGCGATGGTCGTACGCCCCCGGCCCGCCGGATCACCGCCGCCGCGCCGGGTCGTCCTGCGCCCGACCTGCGGCGACTCCTTGGTGGTGTCGGGCCCTTCCGTCCGGTTCCGCTCCGTCATGTCAGTCATGCCGTCAGTCCCTTCCGGTCGTCCCCCTCAAGCCACAGTAAGCGCGGTTGCGGCACCGCGCGCCGGGGATGCGGCAGGCTGGAGGAATGACGGCGGACAGTTGGGCGAAGGCGGTGCGCCGGCAGCTCGGGTTCGGCCGCGTGCTCCCCCTGGGCGGCCCGCACGACGGCGCGTGGATCACGGAGAGCGCGGCGAGGACGGCCCTGCGAAGCGCGGCCACGCCCCTGCGCGGGCTCACGCTCGGACGGCTCCGTATCTCGCCCGTCGACTCCGGTGAGGAGAAGGGCGAGGTCGCGGACGGCCACGGCCACGAGACGGCCGTGCCCCCGCCTCCGAGTGCCCTGCCGCCCGGTCCGCTCCGGGTCACGGCCGACCTCGCGGCCTCGGCAGGCCCGGCCGCCGAGCCCCTACCGGCCACGGCGGCCCGGCTGAGGAAGGCCCTGTTCACGGCCGCCGGGGAACGTCTCGGGCTGACGGTGGCCGAGGTGGATCTCCGGGTGACGCTCCTGGTGGAGACGGACACTGGGCCGTCCGGTCAGCTGGGGGCCGACGCGGAGTCGTTCGGTCCCGCGCCCTCCTCGTCGTCCCCGACCGCCGCCGCTTCGACGGCGCCCACGGCGGCGGTCGGGGACGACGAGGAGGCCCAGGTGGCCGCGGCGGCACTCTCCGTCCCCGGCGTCGCCCGGCTGACCGGCGTCTTCGGGGGTCTCGGTGTCCTGGGCGGCCTCGGCGGAGTCGACGGTCCCGCTCGCTCGGTCGACATCGCCGCCGGGCCGGCCCTCTCCCGCCGCCATGTCCGCGTGGAACTGGCGGTGACGGAGGAACGCCGCGCCCTGGACGTGGCCCGCGAGGTACGCGCGGCGGTGAGCGACTCCCTGCCGGACCGCCCTTCGGTGGCGGTACTCGTCACAGCGGTCGGCACCTGATCCCGAGAACCCGCCCCTCGAC
>NZ_JARGEE010000483.1:0-6235 GCF_033794485.1 Streptomyces sp. MB09-02B | reverse complement strand
GAACACGATCAACCGATCCGACTCCACCGTCAGCCGCAGCCGCGCCCCCGCCCCCAACTCCCCGGCCACCAACGACGTCCCGGTAGCCGGAGACGGCCACGCCTCCCGCACGAACCACACCAGCCGAGCCTCGTCCGCCCCCGGAAGGGGCAACGCACCACCCCGTTCCTGCCAGACGGACCGAATCCACCCACTCGCCCCGGTCCCCGTCCCCACGAGCACCCCTGACGAGGCCTGGGGCTCGACGACACCCCTGTCGCCGTCGAGCCCCAGCCGGTACCGGGCGGTCTGGTGCCCCGCCGCGCCGAGATAGATCTCGTTGAGCGCCACCAGCCGCTGTGTGTCGTCCGCGACGGCTTCGACCATGGTCAACTCGTCCACCGAGCAGTCGCTCCGGAGCGAGCTGGTCAGCAACTTCCCCGCGTGCGAGGGCCGGTGCCGCACCAGCACCCCCGGATTGCGCCGGGGGTCGGGGTTGATCCCCACCACCGGCTGCCCCGCGAGGTACTTCGCCGCATTGGCCACCAGCCCGTCCTGCCCGACCACGACCACCACGTCCTCGGGGGCGAACAGGAACCGGTCCAAGTCGCCTCGCTCGACCCGGGCCTGACGCCACGTCAGCGGCACCGAGGAGGTGACCTCGGCCAGCGCCCCGCGTTCCCGCCGGTGCCGCTCGGCCACGTCCTCGATGTCCCGCCCCCGGGACCGCAGGAAGAAGGCGGCCTGCCCGTGTGTACCGTGCCGGGCCACCAACTCCTCGTACTCGGTGGTGCGATGGACCAGCACCACCCGCGGCGCGAGACTCACGTGGCGTCCCCGCCGCTCCCCGATCCGCCGCTGACGGACCCGCCGCCGAGCCTGGACAGCAGCCCGGTCAGCACATCCGGCGACACCGTCACGCTCTCGATCCGCGGCAGGTTCTCCGCGAGCCGCGTTCCGGTCAGCGCGTGCAGCGTCGCCGCGTCCACCTCGGCGTGCACCCGCAGCCACGCCGCCTGCGCCTCGGCCCGCGCCGCGCCCACGTCTCGCGCGGCCCGCGCCTCCGCCCCGGCCAGCTTGACCTGCCGCGCCGCCTCGGCCTCCGCGAGCTTCACACTCCGCGCCGCCTCGGCGTCGGCCAGTCGCACGCTCCGCGCCGCCTCCGCCTCCGCGAGCTTCACCGTCCGTTCGGCCTCCGCCTCCGTCAGCCGTACCGTCCGCGCCGCCTCCGCGCCCGCCTTCACCGCGTCCGCCGCGGCCTTCTCCTCCGCCTCGCGCCGCGCGTTGGTGCCCCGCTGGTCGACCAACTGCTCCTCACGCCGGGCGAGTTCGATCTGGCTGGCCAGCTCGTTCTCGGCGATGGCCCGCTCCCGCTCGACGGCCACGGCCCGGCGCTCGTACGTCGCCCGGTCGGCCTCCTGCTGGATCTGCTCCCGCGCCGGTGTGCGCAGCGCCCGCTCCACCTCGGGCTCGGGCCGCAGAGCCACCACGCGGACGGCCACGATCTCGATCCCGGTGGCCGGCAGCCGGGGCTCGGCCGCCAGCCCGCTCGCCACCCGCTCCCGGACCGCCGCGACCCCGTCGACGAGGGCCGACGCCAGCGTCGTACGGGCCAGGACGTCCAGCGCGTGCTGTTGGGCCGTCTCCGTCAGCAGGGTCGACAACTGCTCCAGGGGAGCGCCCCGCCAGACCCCCGTGTCCGGGTCGATGGAGAAGTCGAGCCGGGCGGCGGCGGTCGCCGGGTCGCTCACCCGGTACGTCACCGTCGCCTGCACCGCCACGTCCTGGAAGTCGGACGTACGGGCGTGGAAGGTCATCGCCAGCTCCCGGTCGTCCACCGGGATCTCGGAGAGCGCGGCGCTCAGCGACCGGTACCAGAAGCTCAGCCCCGGGCCGTCGTGCGCGAGCCGCCCGGAGCGGTGGTGGCGGATGTGCGCGGTGGGCGCCCCGCGCAGATGCCGCCAGCCCAGCCGTCTGGTGATGTCGGCCATGGATGATCCCCCTCCTACGGTTAATGTCACTTAGACGATAACGGTGAGGCGCACTTATCGTCAAGGGGACGCAATGGAAGCGGCGGAAGGATTCCGATTCGGCCGAGCGGCGGGTGAACACGCGCCCGAATGGTCAGGATGAGGGCATGGGATTCCATGTCGACTCCGAGGCCGGGCGCCTGCGCCGCGTCATTCTGCACCGGCCGGATCTTGAGCTCAAAAGGCTCACCCCCAGCAACAAGACCGCGCTGCTCTTCGACGACGTGCTGTGGGTGCGCCGGGCGCGCGCCGAGCACGACGGATTCGCCGACGTGCTGCGCGACCGAGGCGTCGCCGTCCACCTCTTCGGCGACCTCCTCACCGATGTCATGCGGATTCCCGAGGCCCGGCAACTCGTCCTCGACCGCGTCTTCGACGAGAAGGAGTACGGCCCGCTCGCCACGGACCACCTCAGGGCCGCCTTCGAATCCCTGCCCGTGGCCGAGCTGGTCGAGGCGCTGATCGGCGGCATGACCAAGCGCGAGTTCCTCGACGCGCACATGGAGCCGGCCTCCGTCCGCTTCCACGTCATGGAGCTTGACGACTTCCTCCTCGACCCGCTGCCCAACCACCTCTTCACCCGGGACACCTCCGCCTGGATCTACGACGGGGTCTCCATCAACGCCATGCGCTGGCCGGCCCGTCAGCGCGAGACCGTCCACTTCGAGGCGATCTACCGGCACCACCCGCTCTTCCGCGCCGAGACGTTCCACGTCTGGTCGGAAGGTCAGGCCGACTACCCGTCCACCATCGAGGGCGGCGACGTCCTCGTCATCGGCAACGGGGCCGTCCTCATCGGCATGAGCGAGCGCACCACCCCGCAGGCCGTCGAGATGCTCGCGCACAAGCTCTTCGCCGCCGGCTCCGCGCGGACCATCGTGGCCCTCGACATGCCCAAGCGCCGGGCCTTCATGCATCTCGACACCGTCATGACCATGGTCGACGGCGACACGTTCACCCAGTACGGCGGACTCGGCATGCTCCGCTCGTACACCATCGAGCCCGGCGTCGGCGAGAAGGAGCTCAAGGTCACCGACCACCCGCCGGAGCACATGCACCGCGCGATCGCCGCCGCGCTCGGCCTCGACGCCATCAGGGTGCTCACCGCCACGCAGGACGTCCACGCCGCCGAACGCGAGCAGTGGGACGACGGCTGCAACGTCCTCGCCGTCGAGCCCGGCGTCGTCGTCGCCTACGAGCGCAACGCCACCACCAACACGCATCTGCGCAAGCAGGGCATCGAGGTGATCGAGATCCCGGGCAGCGAGCTGGGGCGGGGGAGGGGCGGGCCGCGCTGCATGAGCTGCCCGGTGGAGAGATCGGCGGTGTAGGGATCCGGGGCGGCGTAAAGGCGGCGAAAAGGCGGCGCCGTATAGAAATGTGGAACATCGTATAGACTTCCAGTCTTCCTCTCGCTGACCCTGTCCCGTCGATCCAGGAGCGCCCCATGGCGACCGTTCCCCACGCCCTCGCCGGGCGCCACTTCCTCAAGGAGCTGGACTTCACCGCGGCGGAGTTCCGCGGGCTGATCGAGCTGGCCGTGGAGCTGAAGGCGGCCAAGAAGGCCGGGACGGAGACCCGGCACCTGCGGGGCAGGAACATCGCGCTCGTCTTCGAGAAGACCTCGACGCGCACGCGCTGCGCGTTCGAGGTCGCCGCGGCCGACCAGGGCGCCCGGACGGTGTACCTGGACCCCTCCGGCTCCCAGATGGGCCACAAGGAGTCCGTCAAGGACACCGCGCGGGTGCTCGGCCGGATGTTCGACGCGATCGAGTACCGGGGCGACAGCCAGGCGAACGTCGAGGAGCTGGCCGCGTACGCCGGGGTGCCGGTCTACAACGGGCTCACCGACGACTGGCACCCCACCCAGATGCTGGCCGACGTGATGACCATGACCGAGCACAGCGACAAGCCGCTGGACGAGATGGTCCTCGCCTACCTCGGCGACGCCCGCTTCAACATGGGCAACTCCTACCTGGTCACCGGGGCCCTGCTCGGCATGGACGTCCGGATCGTCGCCCCGCAGGCCTACTGGCCGGCCGAGGAGATCGTCACCCACGCCCGCAAGCTCGCCGAGATCAGCGGCGCGCGGATCACCCTCACCGAGCACATCCACGACGGGGTCGAGGGCGCCGACTTCGTCGCCACCGACGTCTGGGTCTCCATGGGCGAGCCCAAGGAGGTCTGGGACGAGCGCATCGGCGCGCTCTCCCCGTACGCCGTGACCATGGACGTGCTGCGGGCCACCGGCAACGCGGACGTCAAGTTCCTGCACTGTCTGCCGGCCTTCCACGACCTCGGCACCAAGGTGGGGCGCGAGATCCACGAGCTGCACGGACTGGACTCGCTGGAGGTCACGGACGAGGTGTTCGAGTCGGCGCACTCCGTCGTCTTCGACGAGGCGGAGAACCGGCTGCACACGATCAAGGCGGTCCTGGTGGCGACGCTGGCCTGAGGCCGCTGCCGGGCGACGCCGGGCCGACGGCCACGCGCTGACGGCTGACGGCTACGCGTGGCGGCGCTGCGGCGGCACCGTCGGCAGCCGGAACCAGACCGCCTTGCCGGAGTCCGTGGGGCGGTGGCCGCAGGCGGAGCTGAGGGCCCGGATCAGCAGCAGACCGCGGCCGTGCTCCTGCCAGGGGTCGGGGTCGAGGCGCCCCGGGCTGGTGAGGTCGCCCGGGGGAGCGGGGTCGGGGTCGTGGACCTCCACCTTGCAGCCGCTCGGCACCAGCTCGACGACCAGCTCTATGGGGCCCTCCCCGGCGGCGTGCTCGATCGCGTTCGCGACCAGTTCCGCCGTGAGCAGCTCCGCCGTGTCACGGTCCGCCCCGTGCTCCAGCTCGGTCAGTGCCGTCCGTACCAGCGCGCGGGCCACGGGCACGGCCGCGGCGGTGTGCGGCAGCGCGATGCGCCAGGAGGCGGGGGCGGAGGATTCGTGCAAGGCGGCTGATCCGTTCATGGAGCAGGTCATGGCTCGTCCTGCTTTCAACGTGACGAATGGTACGGCGCGGACCGGCGAAGGCGCTCGGCGGGCGCCGCGAGGGACCGTCGGCCCCGTTGACGGCGGTCTACCCGTGCCAACGCCCCGCCGCGCCCGACCGAGCCCGCCGTTACCGGCTTGTCGAACGTCCGTGACCGAGTCACGGAGGCCCGCCCGCCGCCTGCCTCGGTCGGTCCGCTCGCCGCGTCCCTCGGTCCCGGTGGCGCCCTCGATCGGCCTATAGCGCACTCGTGACGACAGTCAGATAACGGTGATAACTTCATGGGGTGGGGAAGGAGCCGCGACACCGCGGCAGCTCCCGAGGAGGCCGCCCGTATGAGTCCCTTCACCGGCTCCGCCGCCCGCACCTCCGACTGGCGGCACCTGCGGTGCGAGATCACCGACGGCGTCGCCACCGTCACCCTCGCCCGCCCGGAGAAGCTGAACGCCCTCACCTTCGGCGCCTACGCCGACCTGCGCGACCTGCTCGCCGAACTCTCCCGGGAGAGATCCGTAAGGGCCCTGGTGCTGGCCGGCGGCGGCCGCGGTTTCTGCTCCGGCGGGGACGTCGACGAGATCATCGGCGCCACCCTCGCCATGGACACCGCCCAGCTGCTCGACTTCAACCGGATGACCGGGCAGGTCGTACGGGCCGTCCGGGAATGCCCCTTCCCTGTGATCGCCGCCGTGCACGGCGTGGCGGCGGGCGCCGGCGCGGTCCTCGCCCTGGCCGCCGACTTCCGGGTGGCCGACCCCACCGCCCGCTTCTCCTTCCTCTTCACCCGCGTGGGCCTCTCCGGCGGTGACATGGGCGCGGCCTACCTCCTGCCCCGCGTCGTCGGCCTCGGCCACGCCACCCGCCTCCTCATGCTCGGCGAACCCGTCCGCGCCGCCGAGGCCGAGCGCATCGGCCTCATCAGCCAGCTCACCGACGAGGGCAGCGCCGACGACGCCGCGCGGACTTTGGCCCGCCGCCTGGCCGAGGGCCCGGCCCTGGCCCACGCCCAGACGAAGGCCCTGCTGACGGCCGAGCTGGACATGCCCCTGTCGGCCGCCGTGGAACTCGACGCGTCGACCCAGGCCCTCCTGATGACCGGCGAGGACTACCGCGAATTCCACGCGGCGTTCACAGAGAAACGCCCCCCGAAGTGGCAGGGCCACTGATGTCGACCTCGGGGGCAGCCGGGCCAGGGGCGCGGGGAACTGCGCGACCAGCCCCCACGAACCCGCAGCCGCAAATAAGCCC
>NZ_JARGEE010000482.1:0-6248 GCF_033794485.1 Streptomyces sp. MB09-02B | reverse complement strand
GGGTGGAGGAGGTTGTAGGTGGCGGGGGCGCCGGGCCGCAGGGGGTGCTCGCCCGTCGTGTCGCCGCTCAGCTCCGCGAAGTAGCGGCGGCCGCCGACCGTGGCCTGGTGGCGCAGCATCCCGTCCAGCGAGGCGTCGTCGCCGCGCAGCAGGTCCAGCTCGCTGAGCAGGGAGTAGCCGTGGTAGGCACCGGTGTTGCCGGAGTCGGTGCCGACCAGGAGGTCGCCCCGGCCGAGGGCCGCGAGGGCGTTGCGGCGCATGTCGGCGAGGGCGGCGGTGCGGGTCTCCTGGACGCCGTACTCGATGCCGTACGGCTTCTCGATGCCCTTGACGAAGTCGAGGTTGCGAATGTCCTGGGTCTCGGCGAAGCCCTCGCGGGAGTACTCGGCCAGGAACTCCTCGCCGGTCATGATCATGGGGCGGAGGCCGGCGAGGGTGGAGACGAAGCGCGCCCCCTCGAACTCCTTGAAGTCGGCCGCGTCGAGGGTGCGGTCGCGCACGGTGTGGGCGAAGAGGCGGAAGCCGCACTCGTACGCCCAGCGGGTCTCCTGGAGGGTGTTGCAGTCGATGACGGCCGTGACACCGCGCTCCGCCGCCATGCGGGCCGTGAAACGCAGGACCCGCTCGGACAGGCGGGAGAAGCGGACCGGGCTGCCGGGCTGTTCGGTGCCGTCGGTGAACATCACCTTCAGGAAGGTGCCGCCGCGTTCGGCGTTGGCGCGCAGGGCGTGGTCGAGGTCGGACTCGACGGCCAGCATGTACACCGGGGCCGGGAACTCGACGCCGTGGCCGGTGCGGCCCGCCGCGTCGGTCGTCGCCGTCACCGCGTAGCCGCAGTGCACGATCTCCGGGTAGGGCCGCGGGGAGGCCTCCCGGCCGGCCGCCCAGGCGTCGGCGACCAGCGGGAAACCGAACATGTCCACGACGTGGGTGACCCCGTGGTACAGGTACTGGAGGGCCACGATCCGGGGGTCCTCGACCGTGTCGTCCCAGTTCGCGGGCAGGGACACATGGGCGTGGGTCTCGGTGTAGCCGGGCCAGAGCTCGGGCTCGTCGCCCCGGCGGGGGCCGGTGGGGGTGAAGGCGGTGAAGAGGCCGTTCTCCGTCGTGACGTCGTAGCGCGCCTCGGGATCGAGGGCCGGGACGGCCACCCCGCGCAGGGTGGCCGTCCCCGTGCGGCCGTCAGCGGCCTCGCTCATCGGGCCACCTCGACCTTGAGGCGCAGCTCGATCGCGTCCAGGGCCTCCTCGTTGCGCTTGTTGACCTCGTCGCGGTCGGCGCCGGTGAAGATGATGTGGCCGATCCAGTCGAAGTTGCTCTTGGAGAGGCGGCTGACCTCGACGCCGGGCTTCTTGTAGGCGAGGGCGCTGTGGAAGCCGGGCAGGTCCTTCAGGCCGTCGAAGCCGATGGACTCGACCGTGCCGGCGACCGGGGAGCCGAACCAGTGGCCGCCCGCGATGGTCTCGCCGGGGAAGGGCAGTTCGGGGCGCTCGCCGAGAGCCTGGCGGATGACCTCCAGGTAGGCGTCGACACCGGAGCTGATCTGCATCAGGCTCGGCACGATGCCGCCGATGAGCCGGCCGTTGACCTCGCAGAGCACCGGGCCGTCGGGGCCCAGCAGGAACTCGGTGTGGATAAAGCCGAAGTCGACACCCAGTTCGTTCAGGACCCTGGTGGTCATCTCGAACAGCTCGTCCTGGAGCGGGTGTCCGGTGAAGTAGGTGGCGCCCATCTCGATGAAGTGCGGGAAGCCGCTCAGCGGGCGGTCGGTCAGGCCGAGGTTGACGACCTCGCCCTTGCCGAGCACACACGACTCCACCGAGATCAGCTCACCGGTGACGAACTCCTCGATCAGGATGTCCGGGATACGGACGACGCCGCGCCCGTAGTCGACGACCTCCGCCAGTTCGGCGAGGTAGGAGGTCAGGTCGTCCTCGTCCTTCAGGTGCAGGACGTGCAGGCTCGCGGTGCCGTCGGACGGCTTCACCACACAGGGGAAGCCGATCTCGCGGACGGCCGCCTCGACCTTCGTCGGGTCCGAGACGTGCGCGAAGCGCGGCTGCCGGATGCCCGTGCCGTCGAGGGTGAGGCGGGTGAGGTGCTTGTGGCGGGCGTTGCGGGCGCCGTCGACGCTCATCCCGGGCAGGCCCAGCGCCTCGGCGACGGCGGCGGTGTGGACGGTGTGGTACTCGCTGTACGTGGTGACGCCGTGCACCGGGCGTTCGGCGTGGACCTCGCGCGCCAGGGCGGTCAGTTCCTCGATGGAGAAGGCCTGCTCGCTCTTGACGACCTGGCAGTTGGGGTGCGCGTAGGCGGCCTCGGTGAGCGGGGAGACGGCGAGGTAGAAGTCGGGGTCGACCGAGACGAGGGTGACGTCGTGGCCGAGGTCCAGGGCGTTGGCGATACCGGCCATGCCGTTCGGGTTGCACTCGATCATGAGAATGTGCATGTCAGAACTCCTTGAAGACGAAGAGGCTTGTGAGGGCGATCAGTTCGCGAATCGCGCGCTTCGAGGGAGCGACGCGGTCAGCCGGCGGCGCGGTCGACTGCGTCCAGTACGGCGGGCAGGTCCAGGCCCAGCGCGGCCATGACCTCCTCGTGGTCGCCGCCCTGGGAGGGCCAGCTCCGGTCCGCGCTGACGGACGTGACCCGGCACTCCGGCAGCAGCAGCGCGAGCGCCTCCGCGACGCCGCCCTGGCCGCGGTGCTCCTCGACGACCACGAACCGGCAGTGGTGGCGGGCGAGTTCGGCGGCGGCGGGCGTCAGGTTCTCGTGGTCCAGATAGGTGAGGTGCGCGTGCGAGGTGCCGGGCGCGGCCCGCCGGGCGGCGAGGGCGAGGCGGGTGCCCTCCTCACCGACCGAGACGAGGCAGACCGCATCCGGGTCGGCGGCCATGAACTCCCAGTTCACGAGCGGGAGTTCGATGCCGCTCACCGGAAGGGACTCGTACCTCGCGTTGCGTCCCGTACGGATGTAGTGCGGGCGTCCGGAGCGCACCGCCTCGCGGACCACCGCGCGCATCTCGGCGTCGCCGTACGGCGCCGCGACGGTCACGCCCGGCACGCTGCGCAGGATCGCCAGGTCCTCCAGGCAGTGGTGGGTGGTGCCGAACCAGGCGCCGGAGACACCGGCGTAGGGCGCGACGACCGTGACACCGGCGGCGAGGTAGCCGAGGGTCAGCTTCAGGCTCTCGGCGGCGCGCAGGGCGGCGAACGGGGCGAAGGTGCTGACGAACGGCTTGTGGCCGCCGGCCGCGAGCCCCGCCGCCATGTCGACCATGGCGCCCTCGGCGATCCCGAGGTTGAAGAAGCGCTCCGGGTGGGCGGCCTGGAAGGGGTGTCCCTTGCCGCCCAGGTCCGCCTCCAGGCAGACGATCGTGTCGTCGGAGGCGGCGAGCCGGGTCAGCTCGTCCCGGTAGGCGTCGCGGCCGGAGAGGGTCACCGGGCGCGGGTCGGTGTCGGGCGTCGGCCGCTCGGGCGCGGCGGTTGCCGTCGGGCTCATCGGATCGCTCGCTTCCACTTGGCGGCGCGCGCCTGGTCGATGGTCACGTAGTGGCAGGCGGCCTTGCCCTCGACGGCGCGTACGCCCTTGCCCTTGACGGTGTCGGCGACGACGGCGAGGGGACGGCGGGCGCTCGTGCGGTCCTCGGCCAGCAGGGCGGTGAGGGCGCCCAGGTCGTGGCCGTCCACCTCCGTGACGTCGAACCCGAAGGCGCTGAACCGCTCGGCGAGCCGGGGCAGCGGGGAGATGTCGGCGACCATGCCGTCGTTCTGGCCGCCGTTGCGGTCGACGACGAGGACGAAGGTGCCGAGCTGCTGGGCCGCGGCGACCTGGCAGGTCTCCCAGACCAGGCCCTCCTGCAGCTCGCCGTCACCGGCGACCGCGATGCCGAGCCCGTGCCGCCCTCGCAGCCGCTCCGAGAGCGCCCAGCCGGCGGCGTACGGGACGCCGTGGCCGAGGCTGCCGGTGGGGAAGCGGACGCCGGGCACCTTGGGGCCGGGATGGCCGGTGTAGGGGTGGCCCGCGAGGCCGTACAGCGGGGCCGGGTTCTCCGGCAGGGCCCCGCTGACGTGCAGGGCCGCGTAGAGCCCGGCGGCCGCGTGGCCCTTGCTGAGGACGACCTCGGTGCCGTCGCCGGCGGAGGCCCGGTGCAGGGCGGCGATCAGGATGTCGAGGACGGAGAGGCTGCCGCCGAGGTGGCAGCCGCGCGGGCTCGCCGCCATGTCGACCACCAACCGCCGGGCCCGCACGGCACGTTCGGCGAGGGTGGCCACGAGGTCGGCCGTCGGCTCGGCCAGGGGCAGCGGCTCGGCCGGGTCGTCGTCCCCGGCCCGGGGCGCGTCGAGTACGGCCGTGGTCATCGTCGGTTCCCCTCGGGCAGGTCGGGCCGGGCGGGCAGGGCGAACCAGCGGTGGACCGCGTCGGCGAGCAGGCTGCGGGCGGTGCGGTACTCCATGGGGTCGATGCGTTCCTCGTCGGTGTGGTCCAGGGCGGAGTCGCCGGGGCCGTAGGCCACCATCGGGACGTCGTGCCAGGTGGTGGCCAGCGTGTTCATGTCGGACGTGCCCTTCTTCACCACGAAGCGGGGCCTGATCCCGGCCTGCGCGAAGGCTCGGGTGAAGACCTTGACCAGCGCGCTCGACCGGCCGCCGGCGTGCCCGGGCGTGGCCCGCAGCGCCTCGACGCGTACGTCGTCGGCGGCGTGGCCCAGCGCGGCGGCGGTCAGCGCCGCCACGTCGGCCCCGGGCGGCACCCGGAAGTTGAGGATCCCGACAGCCGTGGAGCGCTCGCGCCCGCTCTCCACGCGGACGTCGATGACCGCGCTGAGCGCGTCCGGCGCCTCGGCGAGCACCGACGCCCGGATCCGGCCGAGGACGCCGATCAGGTGGTCCGGCGCGGACACGGCGTCCATCCCGGCGGAGTGGCCGCTGGCCACGGACGCCGTGATCCGGAGCTTGAACAGCCCGAAGTAGCCGAGGGTCAGGGTCCCCGAGCCGCTGGGCTCGCCGATGACGACGGCGTCGGCCGGGTACCGGTCGCGGACGTGGAAGGCGCCCTTGGAGGAGGAGATCTCCTCCTCGACCGCGCCGACCACGCGCAGCTGGGCGTCCTCGGGGATGTCCGCGTGGGCGAGCACCTCCAGGAAGTTCGCCAGGCTGCCCTTGGCGTCGACGCTGCCCCGCGCCCACAGCTCGCCCTCGCGCCACTCGGCCGGCCAGTGGTGCGGAACCGTGTCGAGGTGGCCGAGGAGCAGCAGCCGCCGGGGGCCGTCGCCCCGGGTGGCGACGAGGTTGCCGACCTCGTCCACGTGCGCGTCGATGCCGCGTTCCCGGCACCACTCGGCCAGGTAGGCGGCGAGTTCGGCCTCGTCCCGCGACACCGACGGCACACACGCGACCCGGGTGAGCAGCCCGAGGTCGGCCGCCGGTTCCTTGGTACGCCAGAACCGGGTCCAGCCGGACGGTACGCCCATCGTGTGCGGGCCGGTGATGGCGACGTCGGCGCCGCTGTCCTTCATGGCGATCTCGGCGGCCCGCACCTTCTGCCGCATCCTGCCGCCCGCGTACTTCGCGCCCTCGCCCGGATAGGCGTCGTACAGCGTGGAGTCGGGGACGGCCGGGTCGGTCAGCAGTCCGGCGGTGCCGGTGACCAGCCGCAGATGGTCGGCGCCGAGCGCGCCGGTCAGCACGGCGGCGAGCACGTCGGCGTCCACGTTCAGCGGGGCGCCGCCCGCCGGGTCGGCGACCGGCGGCGACAGACAGACGACGTCGTACGCCTCCAGCAGCGCGGTGAGGCCGTCGACGTCGACGTCCGTCGGCACACCGGCCCGGTGGTCGCGCACGACCAGGGTCCGGCCCTCGCCGGAGACCGCCTTCAGCGGCCGGTTGGCCCTGCCGCTCACCAGCCCGCCGCGCGCGGCGACGGAGGTGAACACACTGAGCCCGAGCGCGCGCAGCTCCCGCTCCACGGCGGGCAGCGTCACCCGCTCGTAGGCGTCGACCAGGTGGGTCATCTCCTCCGGCGGGCAGTAGCGCACCGAGTCCCCGTTGGCCAGCCGCAGGTGCGGCATCGGCCGGTCGATCGCCGCGTAGTGCCGCTCGATCCCGGTGGCCCCACCGGCCACGAGCAGCACCCGGGCCCCACGGGCCACCAGATCGGCGAGCTCCTGGTGAATGGTGCCGCGATCGAGCGTGGCACTGCCGGCCTTGACGACGTAGAGGGGGCGGGTGGACCGGAGGGCGGAACGG
>NZ_JARGEE010000481.1:0-6265 GCF_033794485.1 Streptomyces sp. MB09-02B | reverse complement strand
TGTCTCTTGTGGTCGGAGATGTGTATAAGGACCAGCTGCGGTCCTCCTCGGTGCCACAGGCGCGCAGGTTGACGCCGGCGCTCCCGCCCGGCGTCACCCTGCGCGCCTGTGGCACCGAGGAGGACCGCAGGAAGGCCTACTCCCTGCTGCAGACGGCCTTCGCCGACCACTTCGACTTCCAGCCGCGTACGTACGAGCAGTGGCTGGACGACATCGACGCCGAGAACGTCGACTGGTCGCTGGTCTGGATCGCGCACGTCGACGGTCTCGGGGACGTGGCGGCCCTGCGGTCCCGCAACGACCGTGCCGCCGCGGCCTGGATCTCCAGCATCGGGGTCCTGCGCGAGGCCCGCGGTCGCGGCCTCGGCAGCCTGCTGCTCCGGCACGCCTTCGGTCACTACGCGGCCCTGGGCCGCGACCGCATCAGCCTCGGCGTCGACACCGACAACAGCACCGGAGCCCTCGCCCTGTACGAACGGCACGGTATGAAGCGGGACTTCGCGGTAGACACGTGGGAATTGATACGCCCCGTCCGGTAAGCACGGATCGCGGAGCCCCCGTCCTCCACCAAGGACGGGGGCTCTTTGTTCGGCCTGTCGGACATTGTTCGAAACCTCTTGACGCCTCACCACACGCCGATTGACACTCTCGCAACACGACGTCACACGGCCGAAACAGCGGGAGACCCGGGGCGAGGGTTCCCGCCCTTTCTCGACCCCTTCCACTTGCCTTGCCGTTGTCCTCGCCCCCCTTCATCAGCCGTGCTCTCAGCAGGGATACCTACATGACGTACATCGCACGTCTGCGCGGCGGCGCGAGACGCTGGGCGGGTCCACTCGCCGGACTGACCGCCGCGTCACTGCTTCTGGGCCTCGCCGGGCCCGCCGCTCCGGCCGCCGCCGACGACGCCGACCTCACCGACGGTCTGGCTCTCTGGTACAAGCTCGACGCCACCTCCGGCACCACGGTCACCGACGCCTCCGGCAACGGCCGTGACGGCACGGTGAACGGCACCGCCGGCTGGACGGGCAACGGTCAGGGCCTCGCCTTCAACGGTTCGGACACCTACGTCAAGGTGCCGAACGACGTCATGAAGGGCATGGACTCGATCAGCGTCTCCATGGACGTGCTGATGGACGAGTCGCAGACCGGGCCGTACTTCATCTACGGCTTCGGCAACACCACCAACGGCGCGGGCAACGGCTACCTCTTCGCCACCGGCAACTCCCTGCGCACGGCCATCGCGTCGGGCAACTGGTCGACCGAGCAGAACACGCGGCCCTCCGACTCGCACAACCTGACCCGTTCGGTGTGGAAGCAGCTCACCTACACCCAGACCGGCACCACGGGCGTGCTGTACGAGGACGGCGTGGAGGTCGGCCGCAACACCTCGGTCACCACCACCCCGGGCTCCATCGGCTCGGGCACCACGACCGCCAACTACATAGGCAAGTCGGTCTACACCAGCGACAAGCTCTTCAAGGGCAAGATCCGTGACTTCCGGGTCTACGACCGTGCCCTCGCCGGCTCCGAGGTCGAGCAGCTCTCGCTCCCCATCGCCGCGGAGGGCGTCGCCGCCGACAAGGCCGCCCTCACCCTGGGCGACACCAGCGCGGTGACCGCCGACCTGGACCTGCCGAAGACGGGCACGGCCGGCGGCTCGACCATCACCTGGGCGAGCGACAACACGGACGTGGTCTCGAACTCCGGCGCGGTGACCCGCCCCGCCGCCGGTCAGCCGGACGGCCACGCCACACTGACGGCGACCCTGAAGAAGGGTCCCGCGAGCGCCACCAAGACCTTCGAGGTCACGGTCCTGCCCGCCTTCGACGACACGACCGCAGTCGACCAGGCCGCCGAGGCACTGACCGTGCACAACCTCGACGACGCCCGGGGCAACCTGACGCTCCCGACGTCCGGTGACTTCGCCACCAAGGTCGCCTGGTCCTCCGCGAACACGGACGTCGTCTCCGACGAGGGTGTGGTGAAGCGTCCCGCGCACGGCGACGGCGCCACCACCGTCGAGCTGACCGCGACCGTCACCAAGGGCGACGCGAAGAAGACCCGCGCCTTCACCGCGAAGGTGCCGGAGCTGCCGAAGAAGGAAGCCCTCAAGGGATATATGTTCAGCTACTTCACCGGCGAGGGCACCTCGGACGGCGAGCAGCTCTACGCGGCCCTCAGCAAGGGCAACGACCCGCTGAAGTGGCGGGAGTTGAACGACGGCAAGCCCGTCCTGACGTCCACGCTCGGCGAGAAGGGTCTGCGCGACCCGTTCATCATCCGCTCCCCCGAGGGCGACAAGTTCTACCAGATCGCCACGGACCTCAAGATCTACGGCAACGGCGACTGGGACGCTTCGCAGCGCACCGGCAGCAAGTCCATCATGGTCTGGGAGTCGACCGACCTGGTGAACTGGACGAACCAGCGCCTGGTGAAGGTCTCCCCCGACTCGGCCGGCAACACCTGGGCCCCCGAGGCGTACTACGACGAGGAGCTCGGCGAGTACGTCGTGTTCTGGGCGTCGAAGCTGTACGACAACGAGGCCCACTCCGGCGACACGTACAACCGCATGATGTACGCGACGACCCGTGACTTCTACACGTTCAGCGAGCCCAAGGTCTGGATCGACCGCGGCTACTCGGTCATCGACTCCACGGTCATCCGGCACGACGGCGAGTACTTCCGCCTCTCCAAGGACGAGCGGAACAACTCCTCCTCCACGCCCAACAGCAAGTTCATCTTCGAGGAGAAGAGCGACACGCTCCGCGACCTCTCCTGGACCGCCGTCGCCGAGGGCATCGGCAAGGGCGCGATGAACGCCGCCGAGGGCCCGCTGGTGTTCAAGTCGAACACCGAGGAGAAGTGGTACGCGTTCCTCGACGAGTTCGGCGGGCGCGGCTACATCCCCTTCGAGACGACGGACCTGGCCTCCGGCGTCTGGACCCCGTCCACCGGCTACGACCTGCCGTCCAAGCCCCGGCACGGCACGGTACTGCCGGTGACGCAGGCCGAGTACGACCGGCTGCTGCAGACCTACCAGCCGGACCAGATCATCACCGACGTCGAGGACGTCAAGGTGAAGACCCGCGTCGGTGACGCCCCGGTCCTGCCCGCCACCGTCATCGCCGAGACCGGCGACGGTGTGAAGCGGCCCGTCGCGGTCACCTGGGAGGGCGTGGACGCGTCGCAGTACGCGCAGGCCGGCACCTTCACGGTGAAGGGCGACATCGCCGGCGACTCGGCGATCGAGGTCACGGCGGAGGTCACGGTCTCCGCCGAGGGCCCGGACGTCCCCGCCGACCTGCTCCTGCACTACGACTTCGACGAGACCGGCGGCAGCATCGCCCGCGACTCCAGCGGCCACGGCTACCACGGCACCTACGTCCGAACGCCCGACTTCGGGACCGGCGTCGACGGCGGCTCGTTCAAGATGTCCGGCGGCAACAGCGGCTCCGACTCGCCGTACGTCAAGATCCCGAACGGCGTCCTGAAGGACACGAACAGCGTCACCGTCTCCACGTACGTCAAGTGGAAGGGCGGCGACAACTTCCAGTGGCTGTTCGGGCTCGGCCCGGACAGCAACAAGTACCTGTTCGCCACCCCGTCCAACGGCGGCGGCAAGCTGTTCTCCGCGATCACCAAGGCCACCTGGTCCGGTGAGAAGCAGATGCTCGGCGGCTCCCAGCTCACCCCGGGCGAATGGAAGCACCTCACCGTCACGGTGAACGGCGCGACCGAGACGGCCGTGCTCTACGTGGACGGCGCAGAGGTCGCCCGCGTCGGCGGGGTCACCGTCAAGCCGTCCGACCTGTACGACTCGGCGAAGGACCACTCCGGCTACATCGGCAAGTCCCTGTACTCCCCGGACCCGTACTTCGGCGGCGAGGTCGACGACTTCCGGATCTACAACCGGGCCCTGACGCCCGCCGAGGTCCTGGAACTGGGCGGCAACACCACCGGCATCGCCGCGGTGACCCACCCGGCGCTCAAGACCGACGCGATCATCACCGACAAGGACAGCAAGGTCGTCCTGCCGCTGACCCCGGGCAGTGATGTCAAGGCCCTGGCACCCGAGTTCACCCTCGCCCACGGCGCGACCATCAGCCCCGCCTCCGGCACCCTGCGCGACTTCAGCAAGCCGGTCACGTACGAGGTCACGGGCTCGGACGGAAAGAAGCGCACCTGGACCGTCTCGGCGGCGGTCATGAAGAGCCCGGTCCTGCCGGGTCTCAACGCCGACCCGAACGTCGTCCGCTTCGGCGACACCTTCTACATCTACCCGACCACCGACGGCTTCGAGGGCTGGAGCGGTACGCAGTTCAAGGCGTACTCCTCCAAGGACCTGGTCAACTGGACCGACCACGGCGTCATCCTGGACCTCGGTCCGGACGTCTCCTGGGCGGACAGCAGGGCCTGGGCGCCGGCGATGGAGGAGCGGAACGGCAAGTACTACTTCTACTTCTGCGCCGACGCGAACATCGGTGTCGCGGTCTCCGACTCGCCCACCGGCCCGTTCAAGGACGCGCTCGGCAAGCCGCTGCTGAAGGCGGGTGACTACACGGGCCAGATGATCGACCCCGCCGTCTTCACCGACGACGACGGCACGTCGTACCTCTACTGGGGCAACGGCCGCGCGTACGTGGTCCCGTTGAACGACGACATGGTGTCGTTCGACGCCGCCAAGGTCACGAACATCACCCCCAGCGGCTACAACGAGGGC
Source organism: Streptomyces sp. MB09-02B (assembly GCF_033794485.1). Lineage (NCBI taxonomy): Bacteria > Bacillati > Actinomycetota > Actinomycetes > Kitasatosporales > Streptomycetaceae > Streptomyces > Streptomyces sp. MB09-02B. The sequence continues at coordinate 1,542 of NZ_JARGEE010000481.1, read as the reverse complement.
ACCTTCGTCATCAAGCGCAAGGGCACCTACTACTTCATGTGGTCGGAGAACGACACACGTGACGAGAACTACCGGGTCGCCTACGCCACCGGCTCCTCGCCCACCGGTCCCTGGACCAAGCAGGGCGTGATCCTGGAGAAGGACCTCTCGCTCGGCATCAAGGGCCCCGGCCACCACTCGGTGGTGCACGTCCCGAACACCGACGACTGGTACGTCGTCTACCACCGCTTCGCCATCCCCGGCGGAGACGGCACGCACCGTGAAACCACCATCGACAAGCTGGAGTTCGACACCGACGGCCTGCTGAAGAAGGTCGTCCCGACCCTGGAGAGCATCGAGCCGGTCACCATCGCCCGGGCCGGCGCGGACGCCTCCGGCAAGGAAGGCGCCAAGATCCAGCTGAACGGCACGGTCTCCGGCGCGGGCGGCGCCCAGTGGACGATCGGCAACGACGTGCCCTGCTTCTTCGCCGACGCCAAGTCCGCGAAGACCACGGTCACCTGCGCCGACAACGGCACGTACACGCTCACCCTGACCGGCGGCCGCAGCTCCGACACGGCGACCGTGACCGTCACCAACGCGGCCCCGAAGATCACCTCCACGACCGGCCCCAAGCCCCCGGTGGCGGCGGGCAAGGGCACCTCGGTCTCGGCGAAGTTCACCGACCCGGGCACCCGCGACACCCACACCTGCAAGGTCGACTGGAAGGACGGCACCAAGCCCACCGCCGGCAAGGTCACCGCCGGCAGCTGCAAGGCCGAGCACACCTACCGCAAGGCCGGCATCTTCCGCCCGGTGGTCACCGTCACCGACGACGACGGCGCGTCGGCGAGCAGCACGCTGCCCGAGCTGATCGTCTACGACCGGGCGGCCGGTTCCGCGACCGGGAAGGGCAGCTTCACCTCGCTGGCCGGGTCCTTCCCGGCAGGCCCGAAGCTGACGGGTACGACGGGCTTCTCCTTCACCGCCAAGTACGGCAAGAACGCCACCAAGCCGTCCGGCAAGGCCGCGCTCGACTTCGCCAAGGCCAAGCTGAAGTTCCGCTCCACGGGCTCCGACTGGCTGGTCGTCACCGGCTCGAAGGCGGTCTACCAGGGCTCCGGCACGGTCAACGGCAAGACCGGCTACGCGTTCCGCATCACGGCCACGGACGGCCCGGACACCTTCAAGATCAAGATCTGGAAGAAGTCCTCGGGTGCGGTCGTCTACGAGAACAAGTCGGCCGCGAAGACGAAGGGGGTCGTGGTCGGCCGCAAGTAACCCCCGAGCGGCACGTTGACCGAGCCGCGTCCGGATTCTTCCGGGCGCGGCTCGGCTTTTTTTTGGGGGGGTATGGGTGGATGGTCCAGCGCGGGCCGGTGGGGCTTCTCGCGCAGTTCCCCGCGCCCCTAAAAGACCAGACCCTTGCGGGCCTGAAAGGCGAGGGTGGCGGGCCTGAAACGCAGGGGCGCAGCCCCTGCTTTTCAGGGGCGCGGGGAACTGCGCGAGAAGCCCCACCGGCCCGCGCTGGACCATCCACCCATACCCCCCCAAAAAAAAGCC
>NZ_JARGEE010000480.1:0-6288 GCF_033794485.1 Streptomyces sp. MB09-02B | reverse complement strand
CCCTCCGAGACCACGGCGAACGCCCCCCGGCCCACCCCCGTACACCCTGCGGGGGTGCGGCAAGCACGCCGAGTACGGCACGACAAGGCAAGCCTCGTCCTCACCCCCCGTACGGCACCTCATCGCGCCTCGTCGCAGAGCACAGCACGGCACCACTTCTCACCCCGCCGCACCGCACCGCACCAGCAAGCAGAGCCAAAGAACCGCAGGAACCCCCAACATCCCCCGCAGCACTTCCCGGACATGCCGAAACACCCCGCAGGAACGCCGAAGCGCCCCGTCACGGGGTGTGGCCGCAGTGCCGCCCTGGTCGTTCGCGGGCATGCGCCGCTCCCCGGTGGGCCCTCGCGGGCCGACCGGGGCCGGGTCCGCAGTCGCTCAGACTCCGGCGCCCAGCACCGAGTTGATCGTCTGCGGGTCGCCGCACACGATCAGCAGGGTCCGGGCCCGGCCGAGGGCCTTGGGCAGCGCCTGGGCGGTGACGGCATCGGTTCCGCCGTTGACGGCGACCACGACGACGGGACGCGGCGCGGCCCGGTCGGTGGCCGAGGCATCGGCGTAGAAGACGTCGTCGCCCGCGTCGTGCTGCGCCCAGTAGGCGGTCTCGCCGAAGGAGAGCTCGTGGTCGGCCCACGGGTGCGACTCGCCGGTGGTGATCACCAGCACGTCGCCGGGGGCACGGCCCGACTCCAACAGCAGGTCGACGGCTTCCTCGGCGGCGTCCAGCGCACCCTCGGCCGAGGCCGGGATCAGCTGGATCTGCGGGGTTGCAGCAGGAGCGGACGGCCCGGGCTTGGCCGCGGCGTGAGCCGCGCGCTGGGCCGGCACCTGCCGGGCAGGACCCGGACGACCGGGACGCGGCGGAGCCGCGGGACGGGGACCGGGTACGGGACGGGGGGTCGGCGCGACCCGGCCGCTGGCCGGAGTGGCACGCGGGCCCTGGGCACTCTCGTGAATCTGAGGCTCCTCGGGAATGAGAGGCATGAGCTGATATCTATCAAACGCCGGTGCGACTCGCGTCGGCGGGTGGCACATGAGTGCGAACGGATCCGTCAGAAATCGAAGCCGAGCTGACCTTCGATCTCCGGAACGCTTCCGTCCGCCCAGCTGCGGGCCTTCTTGAGATGCCGCCACTGGGGCAGCGCATCAAGATACGCCCACGACAACCGGTGGTACGGGGTGGGGCCCCGCTCCGCCAGCGCGGCCTTGTGGACAGGCGACGGATACCCGGCGTTGGCCGCGAAACCGAAGTCTGCATGGTCGACACCCAGTTCGGCCATCATTTTGTCGCGCTGAACCTTGGCGATCACCGAGGCTGCCGCGACGGCGACACAGGACTGATCGCCCTTGATCACCGTACGAACCCGCCAAGGCGACCCCAGGTAGTCGTGTTTGCCGTCGAGGATGACCGCGTCGGGCCGCACCGGGAGGGCCTCCAGGGCCCGCACGGCGGCCAGCCGCAGCGCGGCCGTCATACCCAGGTCGTCGATCTCCTCCGGAGAGGCGTGACCGAGGGCGTGCGAGGTGACCCACTTCAGCAGTTCCTCGGCGAGAAACTCGCGTCGCTTGATCGTCAGGAGCTTGGAGTCGGTGAGGCCCTCGGGCGGTCGGCGCAGTCCGGTGACCGCCGCGCAGACGGTGACGGGACCGGCCCACGCTCCGCGCCCCACCTCGTCGACACCGGCAATGACCTTCGCTCCGGTCGTGGCACGCAGAGAGCGCTCGACGGTGTGAGTAGGTGGTTCGTACGGCATGGCGTCCTTAGCCTACGCCGCCCGCGTCCTCGCGCGACACCCAGGTTCCCCGGGGCAACCTCACTCCTCTCACCGATACCGTCGGGGCGGCTCACCGGCGGAGCAGCGGAACCATGAACTGGTCGATCATCTCCTCGATGTCCCGCTCGCTCCATTCGCTCCCGCACATCTTCGAGCGGTACATCATCATGGCCGGAATCGCGTCGAAGACATAGCTGTTGGCAGCGTCGAGCCGCACCTCACTCCGCCGAATTCCACGCTCGATGACCTCGCGCAGCAGCTTGACCGTCGGCTCCACGACACCCTCGATGATCACACCATGGAAGCGCTCGGCCTGCATGGTGTCGCATTCGTGAATAACCGACCGCAGAGCGAACCCAGGACGCGAGAACATCGCCTCACGCGCCTGACGGCACAGCGCCAACAGATCCTCGCGCACGCTCCCGAGATCGGGCGCCTCCTCGAAACGCGGCAGCCCGGCCTGCAGGGCGTCGGCGACGAGGTCCTCCTTGGAGGGCCAGCGGCGATAGACCGCCGCCTTGCCCGTCTGGGCGCCCGCGGCGACCCCCTCCATGGTGAGGCCGCTCCACCCGACCGTACTGAGCTGCTCCAGCGCCGCGTCGAGGATCGCGCGCTCGAGCACGGCGCCGCGCCGGCGCGGGGAGACCGTCGGGGCAGGAGCGGCCGTCCAGCGCGAAGTGACCATCTGTGTTTCTCCGTTGTGCCAGGGGGGCGGGGATACCGGAAGCGGAAGCGGACGGGCGACGCGCACCACGGCGACGACTGCAATGAACGCTTGCGTTCACTAAGGGGGACTCACTACCGTGGGCGCGTCAGTGAACGGGAGCGTTCACTAAGGCAGTTGTGGGGGACCCATAGTGACAACCTCTCCGTTGATTCAGGATCAGAGGCCGGGAGCCGCCCGCCGGGAGGGGCGCCCCGGCATCGCACTCACCGTCATCGCGGCCTGCCAACTCATGGTGGTACTCGACGCGACGATTGTGAACATCGCGCTCCCGCACATTCAAGACGCGCTCAAGTTCAGCACCACCGACCTGACATGGGTGGTCAGCTCCTACACGCTGACCTTCGGCGGTCTGCTGCTCCTGGGCGGCCGGGCCGGTGACATCCTCGGCCGACGCCGGGTTTTCATGACCGGAATCCTCGTCTTCACCCTCGCCTCGCTGCTCGGCGGCCTCGCCCAGGAGCCCTGGCAGCTGCTCGCGGCCCGCGCGTTGCAGGGCGTCGGTGGGGCGATCGCGTCGCCGACCTCGTTGGCGCTCATCACGACGACGTTCCCCGAGGGGCCCGAGCGGAACCGCGCGTTCGGCGTCTTCGCCGCGGTGTCCGCCGGTGGCGGCGCCATCGGTCTGCTCGCGGGCGGCATGCTCACCGAGTGGCTCGACTGGAGGTGGGTGCTGTTCGTCAACGTGCCCATCGGTGTGCTGATCGCCGTCCTCACCCCGATGTACATCAGCGAGTCCGAGCGGCACCCGGGACGGTTCGACATCGCGGGCGCGCTCACCTCGACCGCCGGTATGGCCTCACTGGTCTACGGGTTCATCCGCGCGGCGGAGGAGGGCTGGCGCGACGGCCTGACCATCGGTTCCTTCACGGCCGCGGTGGTCCTGCTGCTTGCGTTCGGCCTGATCGAGAGGCGCGCCAAGGAGCCCATCACCCCGCTGCGGATGTTCACCGACCGCAATCGGTCGGGCACGTACGTCATCATGCTGAGCCTCGCGGCGGCGATGTTCGGGATGTTCTTCTTCATCGTGCTGTTCGTGCAGAACGTGCTGCGCTACACCCCGATCGAGGCCGGCCTGGCCTTCCTCCCGGTGACCGTCGCGATCGTGACCGGTGCCGGTCTGTCCCAGCGGTTCCTGCCGGTGCTCGGCCCCAAGCCGTTCATGGTGGTCGGCTCCACGCTCGTGATGCTCGGTCTGACCTGGCAGACCTTCATCAGCCCCGACAGTTCCTACGTCGGCGGCGTACTCGGTCCGATGGTGATGTTCGGCTTCGGCATGGGTCTGAACTTCGTGACCCTCACCCTGACCGCGGTCTCGGGGGTCGCCCCACACGAGGCGGGCGCGGCGTCCGGTCTGCTCAACGTCACGCAGCAGGTGGGCGGCTCGCTCGGCCTGTCCATCCTCACGACGGTCTTCGGTGCGGCCAGCCGTGACGAGGGGGAGAAGCAGGTCCAGGCCTTCATGGCCCAGGCCACGGACGCGCAGAAGGCCGAGTTCGCCAAGACCCAGCAGCTGCCGGCCCCGTGGAGCCACGAAGTGCTCTCCCAGGGCATCTCGACGGCATTCATACCGGCTGTCGCGATGGCCGTCCTCGCCCTGGTCACCGCCATCGTGGTGATCAGGGTCCGAAAGAGCGACCTGGAAGCCCTCTCCGGCGCGGCCGGACCCGCCGCCGGAGGCTGACAGCCGGAGGCTGACAGAACGGTCACGGAAAGCGCCCGCGCGCAGCCGGACCACGCCCAGGGGACCGTAGTCCAGGGCGTGGTCCGGCTACGTGCGTGCCCGCGACGACTCTCAGCGGTAGAACTCCGGTCCCAGCTCACCGCACGCCGGTCCGCTCGCGCCCCCTGTCGGCGGACGGTCCTCCAGGATGCGCCTGGCCTCGGCCTCGCCCCAGCTCATGGCGTACCAGGGAATGTGGCGCCGCTCGTCCAGTTCCTCCTTGATGTCCCACAGCACGCAGGACCGCATGGGCTCCTCAAGCCGATCCAGCGCGGGCACCGCGTCGGCCGACAGGCCTTTGGCGTAGGGGAGGTCGAAGCGGCCCGTGGTCTCGTACCGTTCGACGTTGCGCTCGGCGATCAGCCCGTCAGGCGAGACCAGCCCGAACGCGAGCACCACGGCGACCGCACTGGCCGCCACGGCGCGCGGCAGCCATCGGGCACCCCACACACCGGCGGCCATGATGAGCACGATGACCAGGCCGAGCCAGAGCTCCATGGTCAGCACCGAGATCCTCAGTCGCGTCAGTCCATAGGCCTCCACATACATGTCCATACGTCTCACCGCGGATGCCACGACAACGAGTGCCAGCGCGCACAGCGTTCCCAGGACCCCACGCACGAGCGTCCGGTCACTCGATCGGGTGCGTGGGGCCCAGCGCAGGGCGACCACAATGACCAGCAGGGTGAGCAGCGTGGCCATGAGTAGCTGCCAGAAGCCCTGACGCGCGTACTGGGCGTAGGTCTGGCCGGTCTCCTGCAGGACGGCGTCGTAGCCGCCGAAGAGCACGGCGAGCTGAACGGCGTTGAAGACGGCGAAGAGCCCGACGAGTCCGACCAGGGGCAGCGCCCACTCGACGCGGCCGCGGGCGCGGCCCGCCGGCACCTGGAGGCGGTCCCAACGGGCGGGTGCGGCAGCCGTACGGGCGGCCGCGAGGGTTCCGAACAGGCCCAGCGCGAGAAGCAGGAATCTCCAGGGGCCGTCGGAGACGGACACCTCGGGCATCAGAGCACCGAGCAGATCGGCGAAGGCCGCGTCGGCCCCGGCGAACAGCGCGCCAAAGACGAAGAGGAGGACCGCCGCCACGGCAAGCGCCCTCAGCAGGGGCGCGAGACGGCTGCGGTTGCCGCCCATCCGTTCACGCAGACCCTGCCAGGCCCAGGCCGGTCCGGTGACCAGCGAGGTGAACACACCGACGGGTCCGAGCAGGACGGCCGGCCAGGTGCGGCCGCCGTGGAGGGCGAGCGAACCCGCCGCGAACGCGGTGACGACGGCGAGGAACGAGGGCCACTCCGCGGCGCGCAGTGCGGGCACGGCCAGCAGGGCCAACCCCCCGACGCCCCAGACGAGGGCCCAAGGGCGAGGTCGCCGGCCCGCCCGACGGCCCGCGAAGTACACGGCAAGCGTGGCGGGCACGGCGACGATGACCAGGTTGACCGCCAGCCCCTCGCCCAGCAGCACCATGCTGAGCAGGCCGGTGGCCAGGGCCGCCCACAGGGTCGCGGTACGGATCGGCGCGGGATCGCCCGGGCTGTAATCGATCAGTGCGGGCGGCTGAGGCGGCGGTCCGCCCGGTATGGGTGCAGGCCTGTCCGCCTGGCCCTTCGGTGTGGTGTCGGCGGATGCCGTCGGCCGGGATCCGTCCTTCTCGGTCCCCGCGCGGGCCCTCGGCGGCGGGCCTTCGGGTTCTGGCGTGGCTGGTGCTGACGGTGTCTCGGACATGGGACCCCCTCCCCCGACCGGCCCTCGTCGCCCACCGTACGCAGCGCGCGACTGCGGCGGGAGGCTCGTTGCCGGTACCTCGTCGCCGCGACTGGTCATGATCAACAGGCGGCGTGGCGGACAGGGTATGCCGCAGGCGAGTGTGCACGGCCGACCGAGGAGCGCACTGTGGCACTCCTGTGACAGTTGAGGTGCTTGGGACCGGAGAGCTGGGGGAAGCGCATTCCCTTCCCCCACCTGCCCTCCGGGTGCGCCCCGAGACCTGCCTCTTACACCATTTCCCTGCTCCACACAAACACCCTGTTTAAATCAGAGGGTGCCTCGGTCTAGCAAAAAACAAAAAG